>NZ_RXWZ01000125.1 GCF_003970575.1 Mammaliicoccus fleurettii | reverse complement strand
AGAAAGTCATTGAATTATCAAACCCCGTTGGAAGTATTTATGAGTTACATGGATGTAGGTAAACTGTCTAGCTTATTTTGACAAACGAAGAAATAAAAAATATGGAGGTAGGGTTTTTGAACAATAAAAAGAACAACAAACGATTTGATTTTTTGCCTAATCGCATTAATAAGTACTCAATTCGTAAATTTTCAAACGGGATAGCATCAGCGCTTGTAGGTGCATTAATGGTCATTGCATTATCAAATGATAATAAGGCAGAGGCATCGGAAGAACAGTAAGTAGTAGATTTCAATAAGGTTCATCAAGAAAGTAATAATGGGAACGTTGAAATATAACCAGCTAGAGAAGAAATAAAGCCAAGCATAGATCAAAAAGCTAGTGAACCAGTACAAGAAACAGAAGCAGAAAAGCCGGAAGTAAACACAGAAGATAAAGAAGCAGTACAAGAAACAGAAGAAGTAAAACCGGAAGTAAACACAGAAGATAAAGAAACAGAAGCAGAAAAGCCGGAAGTAAACACAGAAGATAAAGAAGTAGTCCAAGAAACAGAAAAAGAAAAGCCGGAAGAAAAACCAGAAGACAATAAAGTAGTTCAAGAGAAAGAACAAGTAAAACCAGAAGTAACTACTAAAGAAAAAGAACTAGTTCAGAAGACAGAAGAAGAACAATCGAATGAAACGCCAGTGAAAAAAGAACCAATTCAAGTAACAGAAGAAAAATCGAAAAGTAGAAGCAATACGCCTTCAGAGAAAAGCACTGTTTCTCAACCAGCTAGTAGAAACGAGAAAATAGTGAATGGTTTCTATACAGAGAACAAGATTGGCAAAGATTAATAAATATTTACCTAAAAATATAAGTGAATTATCAGAAGAAGAAATTAAAAAGCAAATTTTAATGCTTGCTTTGAAATATAATATTCTGAAAGAAGAGACTACACCAACTGTAACAACAAGTTCTGTAAAAAAAGAAAGTTCAAGTTTGAGATCTAAAAGAAGTCTAAGTGCTAATGCAAGTGGTAATAATGTGACAAATCAAATAGATTTTACTAACACTACAATAAACGTAAAAAATAATACAGTTAAACCTTTAAATGCTGAAAGTTATAATCTTTTAACTTCGTTCAAAACTAATTCTTCAGTTAAAAAAGGTGATTATTTTATTATTAAAGGTTCTGCTAACACTATTAATGACGATTTAAATCATCAAAATTCAAGTGCACCAGTAATTAAAGATAAGAATGGCAATATTATAGCTATAGGGATATATGATCCTAAAACAAGAGAATATAAATATACATTTACTGATTTTGTAGAAGATAAAGCGAGTATTAGTGGTAGTTTGAAATTTTCACAATATATCAATAGAGATACTGTTCGAAATAATTCAAACGAAACGATTACTTATACTTTTGGTGATAATGTAGTATCAAAAAATGTTAGAGTTATTTACGAAAACGGTATTATAGAAGAAGCATCATCAAATATTGGTTCATCGTATACGCACTATAATAGCGAGACAAAAAAATACGAACAAACGATTTATATTAATCCTAAGAAAAAGAATGCATATTATTCTGACGTGTATATTAGAGGTTACAAGAATGATTTAGGTGATAGTTCAGCCCAAATAAATTCAAATACTCAAATTGTGATTTATAAAGTTAAAAATGGCGTTGCTTTAAATGACAGTTATTACAATGATGCTGAGAATCTTATTGATGTAACTGATCAATTTTATTTTACAAATTATCAAAATGCTGTTGGCATAAACTTTGGTAATATATATGGCACAACATATATAATAAAAGTAATCTCTAAAGAAAATGAAGCGGTCAATAAAGACTTAATACAGTCAGTAGATATGCAATCTACAAGTCAAAATGGAATATATAACTCAGTGAGTTTTTATAACTATATTGAATTAACGGATAACTCAGCAGAAGGTGAAGGAGAATCCCAATCAATAAGCGAATCGATCAGTGAAAGTATATCTATAAGTGACTCAGAGTCAGTTAGTGAAAGTGAATCATTAAGTGAGTCAGAATCAATTAGCGAAAGCGAATCATTGAGTGAATCCGAATCAATTAGTGAAAGTGAATCATTGAGTGAATCCGAATCAATTAGTGAAAGTGTGTCTTTAAGTGACTCAGAGTCAGTTAGTTTGTCACAGTCAATTAGTGAATCCGAATCTATTAGTGAATCAGAATCAATAAGTGAATCAGAATCAATAAGCGAAAGTGAATCAATTAGTGAGTCAGAATCAGAACCAAATAGTGAGAGTGAATCAATAAGCGAGTCAGAGTCTATTAGCGAATCAGATTCATTAAGTGAGTCCGAATCAATTAGTGAAAATGACTCATTAAGTGAATTTGAAACTTTATCTTCGGATGCTTCAAATGAGGATGATGAGATTTCTAACATGAATAAACAACAAGATGATCACAACAAAGATAATGGTATTAAATTGCCAGATACAGGTGAGGTTGCTACTAATAATGGATTGGTTTCTGGCCTTGCCGCGCTTGCTGGTATTGCTTTATTAAGAGGTAGACGTAGAAAAAATACGGATAATAATTAAGTTATATTGGTGAATTTCTTCAAGTAAGGAAATTTATTAGGGGCTGGGACAAGGAAATGTCTCAGCCTCTAATATTATATTGTTAGTAGATGAATAGATTGAATATGCGCTTATATCTAGTTTTTATAAGAAAATTTCAAAACCAAAACTTATATTTTAAATATAAAAAATAAATTGATAATTAATAGATATGTTGTATAATTTATAGACATTGTTGAGTTGAAGTATTTTTAA
>NZ_RXWZ01000124.1 GCF_003970575.1 Mammaliicoccus fleurettii | reverse complement strand
CATGATTAATTCGTAATTAGTATGGTCGATAGCATTATCTTTTAAAGTATAAATACTTTTAATTAATATAGGTATAAGCGCGAGTATAATTAATAAAAATGATAAAGACAGCAACATCTCGATCATAGTAAACCCTTTATTATTTTTTAACACAAACTTTTTCATTTTTCATTTCATCTTCCAAGCAAATTTGATTTTTTAAATTTAAATATTTATATCGATTTACATCATATTTAAAATCATCGCTGGGAGATTGAATCGTTTGATATAACAACTGATATAGTTTTATTTTATTATGTTCTTTTTCAATATTTTTATTTAAAGAAGTCACTAATGGTAATAAAGTTCCACTCAATAACATGATAATAAATATCGAAAGCATAAAATCTATAAAAACATACCCGTTATTATTCTTCAACAATTCTATATCTCCCTTTCTCAATCCGAAATATAATTTTATATTTTTTGTTGTTAAAAATGATTTTCAAAGTACCAAACTGATTGATATTTCCTTCACCATCATATACTAACGTAGTAAACTTATTATCTTTTGAAATATTTCCTTTATATAAAGTAAGTGTCTGAATTTGATTTCTTTCTATTTGATAATAAATTTTCTCTGAATTAGGTTTAAACCAAACTAAAATCGGCTTTTTTGTAGCAATAGATTTTGTTTCTAAATACTCTAACTTTGTTTCTAAATCATATATTCCATTTGTTAAATCAACTTTATCGATTGCATTAATTGATAAGAACATTGTTAACATCATAATCATGCTTAAAATTGAAATTACAAATATCATTTCAATTAAAGTAAATCCTTTATTGCACATTAATTAGCAACTACTTCGCCATTTTGCAAAGTTATTCTTTCGCCTGATTTACAAGTAAGCTGTTTATCATTGATATAACCATCACTTACTAAATCATTTACAGAATTCGGTTTAGCATCATGCTTTAACGTATAAGCTTCAACTTGTCCAGCTACCATCTTTACTTGAGCTTGACAACCAGTACTTTTAACTGTTTCCGATTGCTTACTAATGTTAGGAATGATGATAATCAACAAGATACTTATGATTAAAAGTACTATCAACATTTCCACTAATGTGAAGCCTTCTTTTTTACAAAATAATTTAAAACTTTTCATCTACTACACCCTTTCATTTTATTCCTTCTACCATCTGTAACATTGGTAAAATTATAATTAAATAAAGCGTTATAATTAGTAATGCTAAAATGCCAAATACAATTGGCTGAATCCATTTCAAATGTTTTATAAAAGTTTTTTCTAGTTTGTCTAACATAAATACACTGAAATAATGCAATTCCATATCTAACTTTGATTTGTTTTCTCCGTGTTTAATATAATGAATTAAATGCTCCTCGAAACATCCTAATTTTTTTATCGCATCCGGGAACGATTCACCTTTTTCCATAGATTTATTAATTGATAAGCCAATGTACTTTAAAAAGCTATCTTTTGTTTGCATCATGTATATTTCAATTATTTTATTAAGCGTTATTCCGTTTTGTATAAAAAATGAAAAGTCCCTAGATATTCTATATGAGTGATACATAGATATATATTTGTTTATTAAAGGTATTTTATTGGAGAATGAAATTCTTTTAGACACGTCTTTACTACTATAATTTAAGTAAATGATGAGGAGAATAAGTACTAAACTTAAAAACAATGTAAAAATAGTTGTGGGTAAATAAGAAAAAATTGTCGTTATTACTTTTAATGAAGTTGAAATTTCAACATTCATAGATTCGTATATTTCACTAAATTGAGGAATGATTGTCTGGTTTACTGCAGCTAATAACATGAAAAAAATGCAGAATAATAAAGTAGGATATTGAATTGTTTTTATAAATCTTTCTTTTACTTGCTCAATTTTTCTTAAATATAAAATGGAATGATCAACTGTTTCAATCAAGTTTCCATATTGTTCACCAAAATATATTTGAGTTAAGATTACTTGAGGATAATTTAAAAATTTTAGAACTTCGTGTAATTGTCCAGTATCTTTGACTAGTCCAATTACTTTTATCTTTAATTCTTTTTTAGACAATTGAGGAAATTGATCATTCAACAATTGAATTGCTTCTAACAAGGTAAAACCTTGTTTCAACATGTCTGAAAGTCTTATTAGATATAATACTTTTTCTTTTTTTAAGACATTGCCTTTATTCATTAAAATCACACACCATATACTTAACAATGTCATCATTGAATAAATAAGTCATAACTCTACTGCGACTGGAGTCATTTTGTTTAACTAAGCGCTGATTTGCGATACATGATATACCTTGTTTAATTTGTTCAGTAGTAATACCTAATTCGATTAACCTGTGTATTGCGCCAATATTATTTTTAGCATGCATTGTTGAAAGTACTAAATGACCACTTAAACTTGCTTGAATAACTTGTTTAGCAGTTTCTTTATCTCTAATTTCACCAATCATAATGACATCAGGATCACACCTTAAAATGGCTTTGAATGACTGATTATAAGAGATATTTGCTTTTTCATTAACAGAAACTTGTACAATACCATCTAAAGTTTGTTCAACTGGATCTTCAATAGTGATAATATGTTTGTTTTTTACTTTTTTTAAATCATGCATTAATTCATACATCAATGTGGACTTTCCCGATCCAGTGGGACCAGTAAACAGAAATAATCCTTCAGCATTATATATTTCATTTCTAATTTTTTTAAAATCTAAATCATCCTTACTAAATCCTCTCTCACTAAAATATTGTGGCGTTATTCTAATAGCGCACGATTCAATACCTAAGCTAATTGGTATCGTGGATATTCTCAAATAATAACTTATCTCATGCTCATATAAATATTGTCCGCTTTGTGCTTTATTCCTTTCACTTACATCTAAATGAGAGATGAATTTCATATAAATTAATAATCTACTATACAACTTCGAATCCATCGATAAATCATAGTGATTATTATCGCCATTGATTCTCATTTGGATAATAACCTTATCAGCAATTACTGGGATAAAGTGTATATCACTAGCTTCTAATTTCACTGCGTCATTAATAATTGATTTGAATAATTTCTCCATAATCTCCTCCTCATATATATAAACGCTTTCAATTTCGCTGATTACTTCTATGATAGTTTTTAATTTGCTAAAAATGCTATTTACTTTTGTATAGAGTAACTTTATAATTAAATGTGAATAAGAAAGTAAACACAGAGGGGGTTCTTAAGAAGATGGATAAAGTTTATAAAACTCTAGGCTTCTGGACTGCTATATTTGCTACAATGTTTTATGTCGGAGGAATGGACATGATGGCGTATTTCTTTGTAGCTCAGACAGGATTTTTCGTATTATTGGGATACTTAAAATTAACAGAAAGAATGTATATGTATATATTCGCTATTTATTTAGTATTATGTTTTGTTGGATTTACATATTATTCAACATTCTTATTAGAGCCAGGCTTCGGTCATCATTAAAAAAAGCATTACACATTATGTGTAATGCTTCAGAGTGTCGACAAAGTCTTAGACTTTGCCGGCATTTTTTTATGCGCATGCTTTCCGCGGGCATGTTCTCAGCCTGTAGTCTTCGAAT
>NZ_RXWZ01000123.1 GCF_003970575.1 Mammaliicoccus fleurettii | reverse complement strand
GTTTTATACTTCTCCAGATGTTATTAAGCATATTTATATAAAACAAAAAATAAACTAAGGTGGTATTACAATGGAAAAACAAATTAAAAATTTACTAAACTTACATTATTTAAATATTCAAGCGAAGAAAATTTTAAAAAAAGAATATGCATTAAATATTTACCATTTAAAAGTTTTGAAATATATAGATGATAACAAAAAGAAAACTGAGTTTAACTCATCAGAAATCAAGGAAGTACTTGCTATTAATCAAACAATGTTAACTCATGTTCTTTCATATCTACATAACTTGGACTATTTTAAAAAAGAGAGATCAAAGATCGATGAGAGAAAAGTCCTTATAATAGTAGAAACTCGTCACAAAAACAAAATTAATCAATTAATTCACCATATAGAAATGAGTATGCATAATGATTTAAGGACAATCGATTTTAACATTACAGAAAATAATTTGTTAGATTATATTTTGAGATTAAATGCGTGTATTGCATTAATGCATAATACCATTAGTAATAAATACAAAATAAATATAGATCACTTTATGATTTTGTTATTTATTCAACAAAGAAATCAACGAACATGTACATTAAAAGATATAAAAAATAAATTTGGATGGGACTTAGTTAAAATTAACAAATCTATAAAGACACTTGTTCAATTAAAATATGTCAGTAAAAAAAGAAATGAAAAAGATGAAAGGGTTGTATTAGTGGATATTTATAAAAATGTTGAATTAGAAGTAAACAAAATTATTGAGGAAGTGCTAGCAGAGTATATCAATAATTATGGTGAACAAAATTTAGCTATGGTAAAATGAAGTTATTAAATAAGTGTAATTTTGGAGGCTATTATGACTCATTTTCATTTTAAGGAAAATTTTTGGGGAGCATCAACAAAGCCAATTGAAATTTACGACGAACAAAATAATCCAGCTTTTGTTTTGAGTTTGTACTATACATCTAGTAGACAAGAAACATTTGCATTACTAGGACGAAAAAAGCATAATTTCAAAATCGAATTTGACGGTGGATCGTATAAAGTTTTGCAAGAGCGATCATTAGAAGGTAAGTTTAAGACGCCTTTTAAAAACGTATGGGAAGTTTTTAAAAATGATACTAAGATAGGTACGTTTGAAACGCGATTTGGATTTAAGCCAAAAATCATTTTTAATGGAACAAAAAATGATTCTTTAATATTTGAGTCTGGATTTATCTCTCGCTCAGTTAAAGTTACGGATCAAGATGGTAAAGATGTTATGGAAACAAAGTCTGAAAGGTTTAAAGTGGCTTCTAATCATGGTATTAATGTTATAAGTAACCAATACCATCCTGCAATGTTGATTATGTTGTTCCAAGTATTCTTTGAATATCAAGAATATCAAAGAAGTAAATCAAATTAAATTTCTGTGATAGGGGATATTGGCGATGTTTAAATTTTTTAAAAAAGAACATCATTTAAAAAATATTAATAAAAATGAACCTATTAATATAGATGGTATGACCATTGTAGATGCATATTATATTCAAGATAGCCAAGTAGAAGCATATAAAAGAGATAGAGAACGATATAGTGATGCATTAATTTATATTTTGGGTCAGTTCTTTTCAGATGTAGATAGAATGTTTGAAGGTACAGATGATGGTGAAGCCATAGTTGCTTTTAATAATGATGAACCAGTTAAATATATTTATTTAAATCCTGAAACAATTGATCAGATTAGAATATATGAACAAGAAATGCCATTAAAATCTGCAATCATGAGGTTTTGTGAATTAGAAAATGATATTTAATATGTAGCAGTGATAAAAGCTAAAGACAATAGCTTTTACCACTGCTACTTTTTTAGAATTTAAATGTTGACATTTTTTATTTTAGTACTATAATTATACCTAGTATAATAATTATATCGAGGTGAGAATATGAAATTCGAATTAGGATTATCCTCTTTTGCTGAAATATCACCTATTGATGGTGTGAAAGAACCATTTTCTGCACATGAAAGAATAAATCAAGTAGTTGAAGAAATTAAACTAGCAGATAAAGTTGGTCTTGATATATATGGGTTAGGCGAGCACCATAGAGAAGATTATGCGGTCTCTGATCCAGTTACTGTACTAGCTGCAGCAGCAAGTCAGACAAGTAATATTAGATTATCTTCGGCAGTAACCGTATTATCTTCTGATGATCCTGTAAGAGTATATCAAAGATTTGCTACATTAGATGCTATAAGTAATGGTAGAGCAGAAATAATGGCTGGTAGAGGATCGTTCATAGAATCGTTTCCGTTATTTGGTTACGACTTAAAAGATTACGATTTACTTTATAAAGAAAAACTGGACTTATTACTAGAAATCAATGAAAATGAAACAGTGAATTGGCAAGGTCAAACTAGAGCTGCAATTGATAATTTACAAGTGTTTCCTAGAGCTGTACAAGATAAATTACCAATTTGGTTAGCTACAGGTGGCAATCCAGAATCATCGATGAGAGCAGGAAAATTGGGATTGCCAATTACTTATGCTATTATTGGGGGTGCGCCAAGTCGCTTTAAGCGTAATGTAGCAATGTATAAAGCTGTAGCAGAGTCTAATGGCTTTGATACATCACAATTACCTATCGCGACTCACTCATGGGGTTATGTTTCCGATACTGATGAATTAGCTAAAGAAGAATATTATCCATCTAGTTCATATGTTATTAATCAATTAGGTAAAGAACGTGGATGGCCACCTTATTCAATGGAGAAATTCGAACAAGAAATTGTCCACGGTGCATTGTTTGTAGGTAGTCCTGAAACAGTTGCAGCAAAAATTATTAAACTGCATGAAGATCTTGGTGTTAATCGATTTATGTTACATTTACCAGTAGGTTCAATGCCACATGAAAAAGTATTAAAGTCTATTCAACTATTAGGAGAAAAGGTAAAACCGATAGTAGATGAATATATGAAAAATAAGGAGGAAATTAAGTAATGTTAAGATATTTATTAAATGTATATGTAGGTAAACAAATTTTTGATGCAAGTAAACCAAAAGTAAAAGATGATGACGGTATGGCTCAACAATTTGAAGAAGGATTTGGTCTTTCAAGAAACTCAATGAAAATAGCAGGTGGACTTGAATTAGTAGGATCAATTTTCTTATTCTTAAGTACATGCAGCAAATCATTATCTAGATTAGGTTCAGTTATTGTAGGTTCAGTTATGGGCGTAGCTGCATACAAACATTATGAAGCTGGTCATGGCTTTAAAGGTGCTAAACATGCATTAACACTATTAGGTTTATCAGCATTAAGTTTTGTTGATACACTTGGTAAGAAAAAATAATAGCAATATAAAAAGAGCGTACATTTAGATCTTAAATGTACGCTCTTTTTATATTTGGAAAGTAATAAACTTTTAAAATATAATAAAAACCAATATTGAACATAGGTAATCATTTTAAAGATTGAACGCTTTAACCCTTGATACTAAAGCGTTTATTCTAAAAATATGAATGTTGAAAAGTCAATTATTGAAAATTTATTGAATATTTTTATAACTCATTATAAAATAATAAATATTATTAATTCATTGTGTTGAAAAGGAAAAATATGCTATAGACTCTAAAGATTGCACAATATACCAATTCAACAACTAGCTATTTTAACTTGAGGAGTTGCTTGCAATGGAAACAGTATCAGTATCAATCAGAAATATTGTTGAGTTAGTACTTATTAGTAAAAAGGCGAAAGACCACCTTTCTAAAATTAAGAGTGAGTTTGTATTGTCTTTTGAAGAAATATATATACTTGTGTATATATATAAAGGAGAGAAAGATTGTTATAATGTAAAAGACATTATTAAACAATCTAAATTCAAGCCTTATTATATTTCAAAAGCAGTACAAAATTTAAAAGAAAAAGGTCTTATCTCTAAAAAAAGAAATGATAAAGATGAGCGAACAGTAGCCATCCAAGTATCAAAAATACAACATAAAAAGATAAAGAATTTATTGATGGAAATCGAAGCCGAAATATTATAAATTTATTGTGTAAAGTGCATCATTATGGTGCACTTTAATTTTATTTATACTATATAGTTATTTATAAATAAGGAGTCCTGTTATGAAAGTACTATTAAATGTAAAACCTAAAAGTCAGTTGTTTCCTATTCCGATGATGATGGGATGTGAAGGTACTTCATGTTCAATGTTGTTAAATTACTATAATAAAAAGGTTGATGCGACGACCATTATGAGAGATTGGCCAACTCATCCTTATGATCCAAAGAAAGGATATGTAGGGAATCATTTTTTTATTAAGTTTGGTCACCATCAAACGATATTTCCTAATGTATTAGCCTCATTTTTAAATAGATATGATACTGATATAGTAGATGGCACTGGAACAGAACTTAAAGATTTAGAGAAAATAATTAAAAGTGGTAACCCTGTTGTTATTTATCATACAACTTTAGGACAGACTCCGATAAATAAAACATTCAAGTTAGGAAATAAAGAAAAAGAGTTTGTGACGAATATACATGTTACATTGTTAATAGGCTTTGACGATAATCATTATTACTATATAGATCCATTATGGAAAAGTATCAAAAATAAAATGGTCGTTCCAGCATTGTGGCCATCAAAATTACAAATTATCAAAATAAATAAAAATAAAATGATTGAAAGTTATAATAAACCAGGAAAAATGTGTATTTTCAAAAAAATATAAATATTTAAAAATTATTATGCCATATAGTTGTAATATTTGTTATGATATTATTATAAATAAAAAAAAAAAAGAGGTGTTTATATGTCTACTAAAATAAAGTTACTCATAGTAGGAATTGTAGTAGCATTTATTGCAATAGTGGGAATTGGTGGAGCAGCAACATATTACTTTTTAACAAATACGCCGAAGAATACATACTTATTAAGTGAACAAGAATCTGCAAAATCATGGAAAGAATATTTCAATGATAGATTTGAAAATGAAGCTGAATTTCAAGAAAAAATGCAAGATGAGTCATATGAAACTTCATTAAAATTTGGAGCGGAACTACCTGAATCGTTAATTTCACAGTTAGGTGTTCCAAAATCAGTAGTTGATTCTACTAATTTAGTGTTAAATGTAGGGCATGATCCTAAAAAAGAAAATTCAAAATTAGGTATTGAACCAACAATTGCAGATAATAAAATTGGAAACTTCCAATGGAGTGCTGATAAAAATAATCAATATGTAGAATCACCATTATTTAACGATGTTTACAAAGTGAAAAATAATGAAATTAAAAAAGGTGTTGAAAAAGCATCAGGTCAACCTTTAGAAACTACTGAAGGACAAAAGATCACAAATGATTCTTTAAATTTAAATACAATCTTATCTGGTTCACAAATATCTCAAGATGATATTGATAAAATATCTAAACGTTATAGCGATTTGTTCGTTGATCAGTTAGATGATGATAACTTTAAAAAAGATAAAGAAAAAGTTAAAATTTTCGATGATGAAAAAGAATTGAAAAAATTAACAATGAAATTAAGTTCTAAAGATACTAAAAAAATCACTGTAGCAATGCTTGAAGAAGCTAAAAAAGATGAAGACATCAAAAATATTGCTGAAAAACAAGGTAACATCAAAGATTACGACAAAGAAATTAATGATTTACTAAAAGACGCTAAGGATGAAAAGGAATCAAAATATCCTAAAGTCAATTCTATTATTTATGTAGATGGTAAAGAAATATTAAAACGTGATTTAACAATTACAAATCAAGATAATAAAAAAGTTAATATCAAAGGTACAAACGTTATTGATGATGGTGTTCAAGTAGATTACAAAATTTCAATGCCAGGAGAAGATGGTGGACTTTCATTAAAAGGTAAATCAACTGATGGTGATGAAATTAAAGATAAATATGATTTAGTAATTGAAGAAAATTCATACAGTAAGACAACTGCAAAATTAGATAACACATCTAAAGTAGATGGAGATAAACGTACTGACAAAGGTAAATTAACGTTCAGTGATGCAACTAGTCAACCGTTTGATCTTAACTACGACCATAATTTGACAACTGACACTAAAAATAATCAGCAAAAGCAAAAATTAAATGTCGATTTCGATGTTAATGGAGAGAATATCAAGTTAATTATGGATGGTAATACTGAACTGAAAAAAGACATTAAATTCAAAAAAGATGGCGCAATTGATTTTAATAGTTTATCAGATTCAGAAGTTGAGGATTTAACAAAAGAAATGCAAGATAAAACTGAAAAAATTGGTGAAGATCTTGCTAAAGAACTTCAATAATTAAGAGAGGAGTGGTAATATGTCGACAATCAAATTGTTCAACATATACCACTCTTTTTTAATTAAAAAGTGGTATTTAATTGTCTATATTTTATTGTTATTTATAGCTGTGTTAGCGATTATGATTGGTGTTAACCAGATGAATCAAAAAGATGACAACTTTACAATTGGAATAGTTGATAAAGATCAGTCTAAAGAAACAAAATTGATTTTAAATGCTATTGGAGATGGTCAATCATTAGGTAATGATCTTTCAATAAAGCATTATAATGAGAAACGAGCACATAATTTATTAGAAAAAAAGAAAATTGATGGGTATTTTATATTTAAGGACGGAATGACAAAAGCTTTTTATCAAAATGGAGAGTTACCAATTGTAGTTAATACTTTTGATACACAATCAGTGGAAAGTATTATCATATTACAGCTAACAGATTCTGTATACAGTCGGTTAATGTTATCTATGGGTGGGGCAATGTCTTATGCTTCACTTTATCCAAATGCTACAGAGAATGAATTATTAACAATGATGACGGATATGTTATTTACAGGGCTAAATAGAAGTGGTTCTTTTGATGAAGAACCGGTAAAAGTATTTGATACATTAAGTTATTATACGATTTCAATTTATTTTGTATCTATATTTTTATTCTTCTTTTCTATTTTTAGTATTTTAAAAATGAATCAAAAGGATGCATTGAAAGAAAGATTAAGCATGTTCCATTTCTCGTATGAAAAGCTCACAATCGTAAGAGGTATATTTAGTTTAGGTTATACAATTTTATGGAGTGTAGTGGGTTTATGGATAATAATTAAATTCCTTAAACCGGAGTTTGAAATGTATAATTTAAATGCACTTATTATGAGCTTGTCATATTATTTATTCTTTTTAACTTGTTCATTTATCTTTATAGATATTGCTTTTAGAAATGCAATCAACTATATATTGAAGATAGGATTAACGTTAGTAATTTTGCTTTTTTCAGGTGCGATCATTCCTATTATTTATTTAAAAGGTTTAAGTGGGGGTTTGATTGAAAGTTTACCTTTTACAATTGTGTATAATCAATTGCTTGAGCTATTTTTAAATAATTACATTATTGATCTGCAGCCAATGTTTTATTGGAATATTTTAATTATGATAGGCTTACTGACAACCTCGATATATTGGAGGTATCGCCAATGAAACCAATGTTCAATCTAGTTGTTTTGAAACAATGGAAACAATATGTGGTATTACTGTTAATATTGGTTCTGACAATTTCTGTAGTTTTAATGGCTCAAACAACATCAAACAAATTATTCAAAATGCCTATTGCTGTTCAAGATATGGATCAATCTGCATCTTCCAAAGAGTTGATTCATAATTTAGAACAAACAAAGTATTTAGAAGTGATCCATATTTCGAAAGATGAAGCATATATTGAAGATTTTATTGAAAAGAAAGAAGCAATTGTAAGTTTACAAATTCCAAAAGATTTCAGTGATAGATTAAAAGAAAATCGATTAAAAGATGCCTTATTGCTATATTATAAAGATGATTTTATTGGTGAAATTGCTTTAGAAGTTACTAGTAAATCTTTGTATAAACAACAGATACCCGTTATTATTCAAGATCACTTAAAAAAAGCTGACCATAAAGTAAGCATGGATAAAATTAAACAAGAATATAAAAAAGATACACCTCACTCGAAAATGGAGCACCATGCTGTTAAAAAGAATGCGGATGTTTCTATTAGTGCTGGCGCAATAATTGCACTTTTATTATTAGTGAGTTGTAGCCAAGTGGTATTGCATCAACGTCTTAAGCAAAATGCAGCATTAGACAGATTAATGATGTTTAATGGCACAAAATTAAAGCTATATACTTTTTATGTCATGACACATGTTATTTTGTTATTTTTAATCATTTTGTCTGTAAGTTTAATACTGTCATGGTCACTTAGTATTTTATTTTATGTAACAACACTATGTATCCTTATAGCATATGAGTTTGGCTTAAGTATATTGTTATTTAAAATTAATACACTTAGCCACAAGTTATTTATGGCTATTATGTGGTCAATTGCGATTAGTTGTCTGTATTTATATATCCAAATATAGGAGGTGTCTTGATGATTACAATAGAAAATTTATCAAAAAGCTATAAGGATAAACAAATCTTTCAAAATTTTAATACGACTTTTAAAGACAAGACACTAACTGTATTACTCGGTGAAAATGGTGCTGGTAAATCAACACTTTTAAGAATCGTAACTGCTCTAGAAAAAGCAAATGGTGGTACAGTTAAGTACTTTGGAGAACGATTAAGTAATAGAGAAATTAAAGAAAAAATTGGATATATTCCTCAAGACATAGCTTTGTTTGAGCATCTGACTGTAAATGAAAATATTGAATTTTTTAAAGCGCTTAGTAAACAATCAATTTCTTCTAATCTTATAGAAGACTATTGTGAAAAACTTAATTTATTTGAAAGAAAAGCTAAAATTTCTGCACTATCTGGTGGGACGAAAAGGAAGGTCAATTTATTAATTGGATTATTAAGTAATCCTAGTATATTAATTTTAGATGAACCAACAGTAGGGATAGATTTAAAATCTAGGTATGACATTCACCAATTATTAAATAGTTTAAAAGAATCGAGACTTATTATTTTGACTACGCATCATTTGGATGAAGTTGAAAGTTTAGCAGATGAAATTAAACTAATAGGAAAAGATTCTTTTTATCGAAATATTTTATCTGAAAAAGGATGGGAATTTGAAGATAGTTTGCATAATTGAATATGGTATACTCACGTTCTGAAAAGTACTCCTAAGCCGTAATTCATAATTACGAATTGGGAGTATTTTATTTTTTGTATTTTAAAATTGTATGCTTAAATTTGATTTATTATTTCAGTTCAGATTTAAGGATAAGAAATCGTGAGTCTTTAATGAATTATCTAAAAATTTAGAAATATAAAAACGTATTGCAAATAAAATTTTTAACGTGTATTCTTATTTAATGTATCGGAATTAAAAGGATTGGGAGGTCAAGTAATGGAAACGTTTTGGATTGTTATAAATATTATTGTTTTCTTACTATTTATAGGTTTATTAGGTTATTTAACAAAGAAACATGTGAAGTTCTCTAAACGTGTACTTATCGGTTTAGGAATCGGTATTGTATTTGGTTTAGCATTACACTTGATATATGGTGTGGATTCTAAAATTACTGAAACAACAGCGTCTTGGTTTGATATTGTTGGTACTGGTTACGTGAAACTATTACAAATGATTGTAATGCCACTTATATTTATTTCAATAGTATCTGCGTTTACAAAGATAACGATTGGACAAAATTTTGCTAAAGTTGGAGCTTGGATATTTACTTTCTTAATAGGAACAGTAGCTATTGCTGCTTTAGTAGGTATTATATACGCAATGCTATTCAATTTGGATGCTTCACAAATTGATTTAGGCGATGTAGAAAATAGTCGTGGACAAGAAATCGAACAAACGTCTAAAGATATGGAAGCAAATAATTTACCAAGCCAAATTATAGAATTATTACCAGCAAATCCATTTTTAGATTTCACTGGAGCTAGAGGCACTTCAACGATAGCTGTAGTGATATTCGCAGGATTTGTAGGATTTAGTTTCTTACGTGTAATGAGAAAAGAACCTGAAAAAGGTAGCTTGCTTAAAAGAGGGATTGATGCGATTTATGCATTAGTTATGGGTATTGTTACTTTTGTATTAAGATTAACGCCTTATGGTATTTTAGCGATTATGACTAAAACTGTAATGACAAGTAACTTTGAAGCAGTATGGACATTAGGTAAGTTCGTTCTTGCTTCTTATGCCGCATTAATTACAATGTATATTATTCATTTAATATTAGTGTCAGTTGTTGGGTTGAACCCTGTGACATACGTTAAAAAGACAAGTGAAGCATTGTTGTTTGCATTTACATCTAGATCAAGTGCAGGAACTTTACCAATAAATGTACAAACTCAAACGACTCGTTTAGGTGTTCCAGAAGGCGTAGCAAACTTTGCCGGCTCATTTGGTTTATCTATAGGGCAAAATGGATGTGCAGGTATTTATCCAGCTATGTTAGCAATGATGATTGCACCAAGTGTTGGTATAGATATAGATTTACCATTTATCCTATCAGTTATAGGTGTAGTTGTAATTAGTTCATTTGGTGTAGCCGGTGTAGGTGGTGGCGCGACATTTGCTGCTATACTTGTCCTATCTACATTGAATTTACCTATTGCATTAGCAGGTGTGTTAATATCTGTTGAACCACTTATAGATATGGGTAGAACAGCATTGAATGTCAATGATTCCATGTTAGCTGGTACAGCAACTGCTAAAATGACAGGTCAATTAGATGAAGATGTATATAATGATCAAGACTTTAATGAATTAGGGGAGTCTTATTAATATTTAATCACTTAAAATAAAACGCAAAGTCTGATAATCACATGAATCATCAGCTTTGTTTTAAACTGTCGACAAAGTCTCCGATTTAGTTGGCAGTTTTTCTTTTGTTAAAAACTTATCAATATAGTCGGATTAATATTGAAAGCAATTAAGTACAATGATAAAGTGTTATTAAGGAGTGTGGACACAATGAGTAGAGATTTATTTATTAAAAATGAATTCCAGAAAAAATGGATAGATAAAATAGAAGATCATAAAGAATCATTGCAAAAGTATGCAGAGAAAAATGATTTAAATTCAGAATTTCCATATGAAAATATTAATTGGTTAATTGAAGAAGGATATACTAAAATTGTACTTCCAAAATCTTACGGCGGAGAAGGTGCAACTCCAGAAGATGTCGTATTATTTCAAGAAACATTAGGTAAAATAGACGGTGCAACAGCTTTAGCAATTGGATGGCATATGGGAGTAGTTGGCCAAATCTATCAAGAAAAATTATGGACTAAAGAATTATTAGACGAATTTGCAAAAGAAGTTGTGAATGGTGCGATTGTAAATAGAGCCGTAAGTGAAGCGGAGACAGGTAGCCCTACAAGAGGTGCGAGACCAAGTACAAACGCTGAACATAAAGGAGACCATTATATTATAAATGGTGTTAAAACTTTTACTACAATGAGTCAAAGATTAACACACTTTTTAGTAGGAGCATATGTCCCAGAAAAAGAAGCGCTTGGATTTTTCTTGATTCCTAGAGATACAGAAGGCTTATCTATTGCTGAAAATTGGAATATGGTAGGTATGCGTGCTACTGAAAGCCATGATTTAGTGTTAGACGATGTTAAAATTCATGAAAAATATTTAGTAGAAGTTGCTAATGGACCGAGAGGAAATAATATAAATCCGTGGAATCTTCATATTCCTGCAGTTTATTTAGGTATCGGTCAAGCGGCTCGTGATTATGCAATCGATTTTGCAAATGAATATAGCCCTGGAAGTATTGAAGGTGTTATAGCTGATATTCCAGCAGTACAACAAAATATCGGAAATATGGAATTAGAGCTTACTACAGCAAGACATTATATTTATAGTGTGATAGATAAGTATTTAAATCCTTCAATAACTGATGCGCAAATAGATGTTGAACTCGGTGTAGCTAAACATGTTGTCGTAAATCATTCAATCAAAATTATAGATATTGCAATGAGAATCGTTGGTGCGAAAAGCTTACAAATGGAAAGACCATTACAAAGATATTATAGAGATATTCGTGCTGGATTACATAATCCGCCAATGGATGATGTCACTATTACAAAATTAGCTAAGAAAGCACGAGAAGAAAGAAATAACATTCAATAATAAAAAAGACGAAAAATTAACATTAGATAATTTTTCGTCTTTTTTATTATTAAAAGTCACTATTTTGTTGTGCTTTTATCCTTTTTTTACGTCTAGGTTTCATTCCAATTGACATATAAAGAACGACAGCGAGAATTACAATCATACCGGCAAGTTGATATATCCCGAATGGAACCTTTAACCAAAGAACAGAAGAAATAACAGCTGTTACAGGTTCAAGTACACCAAATAATGCAGTAGTTTGAGGGCTTATATACTTTACACTTTCTAAATACATCCAAAATGCAAACATCGTTCCGAAAGTAATTACAAAAGCAAAGTAAATAGCACCTCTCAAATCTAGTAAATGCCATGGAAAAGAAAAATCTAAGTTGATTAAAGATAACGCAATTCCACCTATAAACATTGACCAGCCAATAACAACAAGTGATGGCCAATTTAAAAATAATTTCACTGCGTAAACAGTGTAAAAAGCAGCAGCACAAGCTGTTAACAATCCCCACACAATTGCATTTGGTGGAACAGATAATGTAGAATAATCACCATTCGTTAAAAGTAAGCTAGTACCGAATAAAGAACATACAATTATAATAATATCTGCCCATCTAAATTTACTTTTTCTAGTTATTAGTAAATAAAGTAATATAACAACTGGCGCTAAAAACTGTAATAGTGTGGCAATAGCAACATTTCCCTTATCAATCGTAGCCATGAATGTGTATTGTACCCCTAACATGCCAAATAATGCATATATGATGAGTTGTAATAATGAATGTTTAACTTTAAAAATATGTGTTAAATGCTGTTTTTGAATAAATTTAGCAATTAATAATAAGAAAAAGCCACTCAAAATTAAACGCTCTGCTACAAATAAAGAAATAGGTAAGCCATATTCAGTAAATAGTTTCTCTGTAACAGTGCCACCTAACCCCCAAAATGTAGCACCAAACATAACGAGCATGGTACCTTTTAACTGATTATTTTGCAATTATGGTCCCTCAATTCTGAATGATGTTAATTAACTAATTTTAGCATTTGGGATATTAATAAACAATAAGTTGCGATTTTTTTACTTGCAATTATAGATACCACATTCTTATAATGAAGGTATCAGTTTGAAGAGAGGTTACCACATGAAGTACGTGTTAATATCGGTAGGTACAATTGCAACAGTTTTAGGTTTTATAGGTGCAGTTATGCCTTTATTACCAACAACACCATTCATATTATTGGCAGTATTTTGCTTTGCAAAAAGTTCAGATAGATTCCATAAATGGCTTGTAAGTACGAAAGTATATAAAGAATATGTAGAAGATTTTCAAAAATATAAAGGGTATACATTAAAGAAAAAATTCGAACTACTAATAAGTGTATATATCGTAGTAGGCTTTTCAATTTGGATGATTGATCATTTATATATAAGAATTGGTTTGTGCATTATGCTGTTTTTCCAAACAGTTGTATTATTTACATTTGTTAAAACATTGCCAGCTAAAAATAAATAATTTTTATTATCTGTCGTTGAAGCGGTGTAACTTAACTTTACGATAGATTTTTTTTTGAAAATTTTTAGTAAATAAGTTTTATAAAAATTGAAAAATGTTATTGCTATAACATAATAACAGTTATATAATAAACAAAGATGCGAATGATATTCATTATCAATTGGAGGACAATTATGAGAAAACTTTTAACGTTAGTTATGGCTTTAGCATTGATAGTTGCTGCTTGTGGTAACAAATCAGATGATAAAGAAAGCAATAGCAAAACTAAATCAAGTAAAGAAACAGTAAGTTATAAATTAGACGACGGGAAAAAAATAGATATACCGAAAGAACCTAAACGTATTGTAGTTTTGGCACCATCATATGTAGGTGGATTATTACATTTAGGAGTTAAACCAGTAGGCGTACCAGCTTCAACAGATCAAACACCAATTCTTAAAGATAGAATCAAAGGCATTAAGAAAGTTAGTGAAGACAATGTTGAGCAAGTAGCAGAATTGAAACCAGATTTAATCATTACATACAATTCAGATAAGAACTTGAAGAAATACGAAAAAATAGCACCGACAATTCCATACGATTACGTAAAACATAATTACCTAGATATGCAAGTAGAACTTGGTAAATTAGTAGGTAAAGAAGACAAGGCTAAAGAATGGGTAGAAAAATGGAAAAAAGAAACAGCAAAAGATGGAAAAGAAATTAGAGAAAAAATCGGTGAAGATACAACAGTTTCAGTTATAGAAGCATTTGAAAAAGATATATATACTTATGGTGAAAACTGGGGTAGAGGAACTGAAGTATTATACCAAGCATTTGATTTAAAAATGCCTGAAAGTGTAGATAAAGATGTTAAGAAAGACGGATGGAAAAAAATATCTCAAGAAGAAATTGAAAAATATTCAGGAGATTATCTATTCTTACCTTTATCAAAAGAACAACCTAAACCAGAATTCACAAAAACAGAAGCTTGGAAATCTATACCAGCAGTTAAAAATGATAAAGTAATTGAAATAGATGCAGAAACATTCTGGTATAACGATCCATATTCATTAGAAATGCAACGTAAATACTTGAAAGAACAGTTACTTAAAAAAGCTGATAAATAAAAAATATAAGTTAGAATTGAGATGCTTATAAATAAATTAACGCGCATTCATTAGTTAAGCCTAATGAATGCGCGTTTTTGTATTATGTAAGGGACATAATTCCGAGAAATGTCCGTAAGGGGGAATATGTCCATATAATTGTGTAATAAAATAAGAGCCATATATAGCTCACTTTAGTACAATGTAATCGACTAAGAAAAAATTGTAGAGGT
>NZ_RXWZ01000122.1 GCF_003970575.1 Mammaliicoccus fleurettii | reverse complement strand
GATATCTATTTTAATATTTCTAGTCATAATAAAACTCCCTGCTAAGTTTTCACTATTTAAGTGTTTACTTAACAGGGAGCATATCATATCGAAAAGTCTTTGCTCTTTTTTTATTTAGAATCTAATTTTTTCAGCTAAGAAGCTTTCAACTTCGTCAATTGGCATACGAATTTGTTCCATTGTGTCTCTATCACGAACTGTAACTTGATTGTCTTCTAAAGAATCAAAGTCGAATGTAATACAGTATGGTGTACCAATTTCGTCTTGACGACGGTAACGTTTACCGATTGATTGTGATTCGTCAAAGTCAATTGCGAATTTTTCGCTTAATTTTTCATATACTTTAATTGCATCAGGTGAAAGCTTTTTACTTAATGGTAAAATAGCTGCTTTGTAAGGTGCTAATGCAGGGTGGAAGTGTAGAACTGTACGTTGGTCTTTTTCGCCTTCGTTTTCTTCCTCATAAGCATCACATAAGAACGCTAATGTAACACGGTCAGCACCTAATGATGGTTCGATACAATATGGTACGAATTTTTCATTCGTTTCTTGATCATGATAATTAAAGTCTTCACCACTAAATTCACTATGTTGTTTCAAGTCGAAATCTGTTCTTGAAGCGATACCCCATAGTTCACCCCAACCGAATGGGAATTTATATTCGATATCAGTAGTTGCATTAGAGTAGTGACTTAATTCATCATCATCATGGTCACGTAACTTAGTATTTTCTTCTTTAATTCCTAAATCTTTTAACCATTTTGCAGCAAATTCTTTCCAGTAATTTTGCCACTCAATTTCAGTGCCTGGTTTACAGAAGAATTCAAGTTCCATTTGTTCAAATTCTCTTGTTCTGAAAATAAAGTTACCTGGTGTAATTTCATTTCTGAAAGATTTACCAACTTGTGCGATACCAAATGGTAATTTTTTACGCATTGAACGTTGAACATTTTTATAGTTCACGAAAATACCTTGAGCAGTTTCAGGACGTAAGAAAATTTCATTTGTTGATGATTCTGTTACACCTTGGAAAGTTTTGAACATTAAGTTGAATTGACGAATGTCAGTCCAATTTGCTGTTCCACTTTCAGGACATGTAATACCTTTGTCATCGATAAGTTGTTTCATTTCGTCAAAGCTCATGCCATCAGCGATAAAGTTCTCGTCGCCTTCAACATTTTGCATGTAGTCTTCGATCAGTTTATCAGCTCTATAACGAATTTTAGAATCTTTGTTATCAATCATTGGATCATTAAAGTTAGATAAATGACCTGAAGCTTCCCAAGTTCTTGGGTTCATTAAAATTGCAGCATCTAATCCAACATTGTATGGAGATTGTTGAACGAATTTTTGCCACCATGCTTTTTTAATATTATTTTTTAATTCAACACCTAGTGGACCGTAATCCCAAGTGTTTGCTAAACCACCATAAATTTCACTACCAGGGAATACAAATCCTCTGTGTTTTGCTAACGTTACTACTTTGTCCATATCATTTGCCATAAATAATTCACTCCTTATTTAAATTAAAAAAGTCCCAAGACATCATTAAATAATGCCTTGGGACGAGTATATAACCCGCGGTTCCACCCAAATTAGTGTAGCCACTCTCTTTATATGAAATTTTATAAGCCAGAACTTTTAATGTTAAGCTTTCACCAACCTTAACTCGCTTTTAATTTCAAAGTTAATTAAAATATAGCATGGTATGTAAGACTTATCAAGTAAAAACAGATATTCAAATTGAGCAAAATTTGCGATACATGTTATAATTAATCTAACTGAGTTGTGTTTGAAGGGGTGAGAGCAATCGAATTAAATCAAAGACAAGAACATATTGTACAAATTGTTAAAAATAATGGTCCTATAACAGGTGAAAAAATTGCTGAAAGATTAAATTTAACTAGGGCAACTTTAAGACCTGATTTAGCTATTTTAACTATGGCTGGTTATTTAGATGCTAGACCAAGAGTTGGATATTTTTATACAGGAAAATCGAGCACACAGTTGTTAAGTGATTCTATTAAGAAGATGACAATTAAAGAATCTATGGCCATACCAGTTGTTATAGAAGAAAGTGTATCTGTATATGAAGCTATATGTAAAATGTTTTTAGAAGATGTCGGTACATTATTTGTAATTAATAAAGAAGGTTATTTAATAGGTGTTTGTTCCAGAAAAGATTTGCTAAGAGCAGCAATAGGTGGACAGAGTTTAAAAGAAACACCAGTAAGTATAAATATGAGTCGAATGCCTAACATAACGGTATGTTTGGAAGACGATTTACTAATATACGCGGCTAAATTATTAATTGATAAACAAATAGATGCATTACCTGTAGTGAAAAAATTAAAAGGCGATAAGATGAAAGTAAAAGGTAGAATAACAAAAACAACTATAACAAGAGCATTTGTTTCATTAATTGAAGATGAGTAGGGGGATAAATTTAAAATGGAAGAAATAAGAATAATTATAGCGTCAGATTCAGTAGGAGAGACAGCCGAACTGGTTACTAAGGCATGTACATCTCAATATAAAACTGAAGGCAATGCATTAGATATTGTAAGATTACCTTATATAGAGAATGAAAGTAATATTAATGAAGTTGTTTCATTAGCATTAGAACAAAATTCTATAGTAGTTTATACATTAGTTAAACCTGAAATGAGATTATACTTAAAAGAAAAACTAGAAGAAAATAATATAAAAAATGTTGATATTATGGGACCTTTAATGCGTATTTTAAGTAATGAATTAAATGAATCACCACTTAATGAACCAGGTAACATTCATAAACTTGATGAAGACTACTTTAAAAAGATTGAAGCAATAGAATTTGCAGTTAAATATGATGATGGAAGAGATCCTAGAGGTTTACCAAAAGCTGATATTGTACTTATTGGTGTATCTAGAACTTCAAAGACACCACTTTCTCAATATTTAGCGCATAAGCGTTATAAAGTAATGAATGTACCGCTAGTTCCAGAAGTTGCACCTCCAGAAGGGTTATTTGATATAGATCCTAAGAAATGTATAGCATTAAAAATCAATCAAAAAAACCTAAATGCAATTAGAAGAGCTAGACTAATTCAACTAGGTCTAAGTGATGATGCAGATTATGCTAAAGATGATAGAATTGAAGAGGAATTAAGATACTTTGAAGAAATTGTTGAAAAGATTGGTTGCCCTGTCTTAGACGTTTCGGATAAAGCAATTGAAGAAACAGCAAATGACATCATAAAAATTATTACTCAACAAAATCGATAAAGGGTGAAATGATGCGTATAGAACAAGATGTAATAAAAGAAATTCGTGAAAAAAACGATATTTTAGATGTGGTAAGCGAATATGTAAAGCTTGAAAAAAGAGGACGTAACTATATAGGGTTATGTCCTTTCCATGACGAAAAAACACCTTCATTTTCAGTATCAGAAGATAAACAAATATGCCATTGTTTTGGTTGTAAAAAAGGTGGTAACGTCTTTCAGTTTATTCAAGAAATTAAAGGTGTATCCTTTGTTGATGCTGTTAGAGAGTTAGGCGATAAAGTAGATATTCATATTGAAAAGCAAGAACCTTCTGCAACTGATTCAATGGTTGATGATCACATAAAGATGATAGAAATGCACGAGCTTATGGCAAATAATTATCATTACATATTGAAACATACAGAAGAAGGCGAAGCAGCCTTAAACTATTTAAAATCAAGAGGATTCACAGATGAACTTATAAATGATAGAAAGATAGGATATGCTCCAAACCATTCTAAATTTACACATGACTTTTTAGAAAAAAATGGCTACGATGCTGTGATTGCCTATGAAGCTGGATTATTAAGTCGTAATGATGAAACGTTTGACTATTTTGATAGATTTAGGGATAGGATTATTTTTCCGTTATTGAATTTTCAAGGTAAAACGGTTGGATTTTCCGGTCGTACATATACGGACCAATCGCCTAAGTACTTGAATAGCCCAGAGACGCCAATTTTCCAAAAAAGAAAAATGTTATATAACATTAATCGTGCTAGAAAATTCATTAGACAAAATGATGAAGTCATTCTCCTAGAAGGATTTATGGATGTTATTAAATCATCAGAAGCGGATATAAAACAAGTTGTTGCTACAATGGGAACTGCTCTTTCAAAAGAACATATTATTATGGTCAAAAAACTGGCGTCAAACGTAACATTACTGTATGATGGAGATTTCGCAGGTAAAGAAGCAGCGATGAATGTTGGTAAAGAATTATTAAATGAAGGTTTAAATGTCTTTGTTGTAAATTTACCTAAAAAAATGGACCCAGATGACTATATCTCTGAATATGGAAGTGAAGCGTTTAAATCATTTGTAGAAGGGCAAAAACAATCTTATGTAGGGTTTAAGGCTCAACAATTATATTATGCCAACGAAAACAATGATTTAAAGCATGGACAGCATTTAGAAGAGTTAGTTCATGATATCAATCTGATTCGTTCTGAATTTTTAAGAAAAAAAGTATTGCAACAAGTAGCTGATTTGTATAAAGTAGATGTTAACAGTCTTAAAAATCGACTATCGCCGAATATTGTTCAAAATAATGCTGATTATAATTATGTCGTTCCTGAATTAAAGGAAAAAAAACTAGATAAAATTGGTAGAGCTGAACAAGCGTTGTTAAAACATTTTATGAATCATAAACAGTTATTTTTAGAATATCATTCTAGGATTAATCAAGAAGACTTCACTTCATTGAATAATAGAGTGATTTTTTCACGTTTAAACGGGTATTATAAGAATAATGATGTTTTTAACATTAGTGATTTTTCAAGTTACATTGAAGAACATCAAATCATGGAGACAGTAATGTATTTAGATTCATTATCAATCAATGATGAACCAGAAACGGATGAAGTGGAAGATTATATTAATGTCATTCATCCTAATGAGCAAGTAGAAACATCAATAGAATATTTAAATGAACAATTGAATAAGGCAATGCAAGCAGGCGACATCGCACTACAAAGACAGTATTTAGAACAAATTGTACAATATAATCGGAATAGAATGTAAGAGTTAATAAACCGGGAGGCCTATTCATGTCTGATAAAGAATTAAACAAAATTAATAGCGCTAATAATGAAGCAGTACTTACTATTGATCAAGTAAAGCATCAATTAATTGAACAAGGTAAAAAAGCAGGACATTTAAGTCATGAAGAGATTGCAGATAAATTACAAAACTTCGAAATGGATCCAGATCAAATGGATGATTTCTTTGATTTAATTAACGAGAATGAAATTAATTTAATCAATGAAAAAGACTCAACTGATACAAATGATAAATTAAATTTAAATGATTTAAGTGCTCCTCCAGGCGTAAAAATAAATGACCCAGTTAGAATGTATTTAAAAGAAATTGGACGAGTTAATTTATTAACTGCACAAGAAGAAGTAGAATTGGCTAAACGTATCGAAAAAGGTGATGATATTGCTAAATCACGCCTTGCTGAAGCAAACTTACGACTTGTAGTTAGTATTGCTAAACGTTATGTAGGTAGAGGTATGTTATTCTTAGATCTTATTCAAGAAGGTAACATGGGTCTAATTAAAGCAGTTGAAAAATTCGATTTTAATAAAGGATTTAAATTCTCGACATATGCAACTTGGTGGATTCGTCAAGCGATAACTAGAGCTATCGCAGACCAAGCACGTACAATCCGTATTCCAGTTCATATGGTTGAAACAATCAATAAATTAATACGTGTTCAACGTCAATTGTTACAAGATTTAGGTAGAGATCCATCTCCTGAAGAAATTGGCGAAGAAATGGATTTACCTCCAGAAAAAGTGCGTGAAATTTTAAAAATAGCACAAGAACCAGTTTCATTAGAAACACCTATAGGCGAAGAAGATGATAGTCATTTAGGAGACTTCATTGAAGATCAAGATGCGCAAAGTCCATCTGATCACGCTGCTTATGAATTGTTAAAAGAACAATTAGAAGATGTATTAGATACACTTACTGATAGAGAAGAAAATGTTTTAAGATTAAGATTCGGTCTTGATGATGGAAGAACAAGAACATTAGAAGAAGTTGGTAAAGTATTTGGCGTTACTAGAGAGCGTATTCGTCAAATTGAAGCTAAGGCTTTACGCAAATTAAGACATCCATCTAGAAGTAAGCGATTGAAAGATTTTATGGATTAATCACGAAAAGTTTATATTAATCCCAAAAAGCCTTTGACAATGCCTTGTTTTAATATAAAATATAATTGTATGAAGGTTTAACAAAAGGGAGGTTGTATGAATGAATCGTAATCCTGTTATCCCGTTTATTCTGATATTATTACTCGGTGTGGGATTAATATTCTTCATGTCAGCACATGGTGCTAACAAAGAGGAAGAAAAAGAAGGCGGTGGCGGTGAAAAAACTGAGAAGTTTGACGCAGCTACATTCGCAAAAGATAATTGTACAAGTTGTCATGGACAAAATCTTGAAGGTGGAATGGGACCTAAATTAGCTGGTTCTTCTAAAGAAGCTGGCGAAATGAAAAAAATCATCCGTGATGGTAAAGGTTCAATGCCTGCCCACGATGAAGCGACTATTTCAGACAAAGATTTAGACACACTTGTCAAATACTTAAAAGACGGCGCTAAATAACACAAAAAAATCTTTTGCTATTGCAAAAGATTTTTTTTATGAAAGGAAAAAATGATGATCCAGATAAACAAACGTTTAACGAAGGTGAGCGAATACCTCAATCATAATAAATTAGCTGACATTGGATCTGATCATGCTTATTTACCAATATATGCTATACAAAAAGGCTTAATTAACAAAGCGATAGCTGGAGAAGTAGTTAAAGGTCCTTTTTTGGCAGCACAACAGAACACTAAAACTTATGGTATGACAGATAGTATTGAAGTTAAACTTGGAAATGGTTTAGAAGTGATTGACGAAACAATAGATGTTATTACGATATGTGGTATGGGTGGACCATTAATTGCACAAATTATTGAAGAAGGTCAACATAAATTAAACGAATATCCTGATTTAATATTACAAGCAAATATACATGCGTTACCAATTAGACAAGTGTTACAAAAAATTGGATATAAAATTTATGACGAACAATTAATAAAAGATAAAAAACATATATATGAAATATTAGTCGCTAAAAAAGGAACAATGCTACTAGATGAAAAAGAAATGAGATTTGGACCAATATTATTAAAAAATAAAAGCGATTTGTTTTATGAAAAATGGCAGAGAGAACTTGAATCGTTAAATAAAATTAGTAAACAGTTAGAACATCATGATGATCAAATTAGGTATAATGAAATTAATCAACAAATACTTCAAATTAAAGAGGTGCTTAAATGATTATTCAAGAATTACTAAATGTCATTAATAAACATGTTCCATTTTCAAGTAGTGAATCATGGGATAATGTTGGTTTATTAATTGGAACTGAAGATAGTGAAGTAACGGGCATATTAACAACACTAGATTGCACTATGGAAGTAGTAGATGAAGCAATAGAAAACGATTTAAATACAATTATTGCGCACCATCCACTTATTTTTAAAGGTGTTAAAAACATTACAGAAAAAGGTTATGGACCGATTCTAAAAAAACTGATTCAAAATGATATTAATTTAATCGCGCTTCACACAAACTTAGATGTGTATCCAAAAGGTGTAAGTTACATGATAGGTGACCAAATAGGTTTGAAAAACATGTCTGTTCTAGATGACAAAGAAGAAAGTTATTTCAAAGTACAGATATTTATACCAGATAAAGATGTGGAACTAATGAAGTCTGCATTTAACAAACATCATTTAGCACAAACAGGAGAGTATAGCGAAGTGTTTTTCCAATCGCAAGGAAAAGGTCAATTTAAACTAAGTGAGAATGCTAACCCGCATATTGGACAATCTCATAAGACTGAAACGGTTTATGAAACTAAATTAGAGCTTATGATAGATGGAAAAGATAAGTCACTAGCTAAACAACTTATTTATGAAAATCATCCGTATGAAGAACCTGTTTTTGATTTTATAGAAATGAAGAAGACTTCTAGAATAGGATTAGGAATAGTTGGAGAATTAGATAAAACACAATCAATAAATGAATTTGTTGAACACTATAAAGAAAAACTACACATTCCAGCTGTTAGATTTATAGGGAATAAAGAGGCGAAAATAAATAGAGTGGCAATAGTTGGTGGCGCTGGAATAGAGTACGCACAACTTGCACAAAATAAACAAGCAGATTTATTTATAACTGGTGATGTTAAGCATCACGAAGCATTAGATGCCAAAATGGATGGTATTAATGTTCTAGATATAAATCATTATAGTGAATATGTAATGAGAGAAGGATTGAAGTCATTATTAGAAGAATGGACAAATCAATCAATAGAAATAAAAAGTTCTAAAATCAATACAGATCCTTATTGTTATATGTAAAAAAACTGCCGAAAAAGTCGGCAGTTTTTTTATTCCATTATTGTTACTGGTTGTGGCTTTTTAATCTTAGGTAATATTTTTTCAACAGGTACATTACTCTTAAGAGCTGAAGTTGGTACATGAGTTGGATCATAGTTTTTAATATAGTCAATGACTTCTTTTACTATTGGAGTAGGTGTTGATGCTCCTGCAGTAACGGCTACACTTCCAATGTCTTGTAACCATTCTAGTTTTAGTTCACTTAAATCAGAAATTCTATATGCATTTGTGTGTGCAATCTCTTTGGATACTTGTGCGAGTCTATTAGAGTTATTACTTTTTGGATCGCCTACAACTATTAATAAGTCAGCTTGATTTGCTTGATTAGCAACAGCTTCTTGTCTTACTTGTGTTGCTAAACAAATTTCTTCATGAACTTCGATGTGCGGGTATTTAGTTTGTAGTTTATCTATTAAATGTTTAACATCCCATTGTGACATCGTTGTTTGATTAGTTACGATGAGTTTTTTATCTTTAATATCTTCTGGCAAATCTTCTATATCATCTAATGTCTGGACGAGGTGAACAATATCTGGAGCAACACCAACTGCTCCCTCAGGCTCTGGATGACCTTTCTTGCCAATATAAATGACATGGTATCCTTCTGATTTAACTTTTCTTATAAGTTGATGTGTGTTGTCTACATCGGGGCAAGTTGCGTCGATACAAACAAGTCCTTTTTCTTTAGCACGTTTTTTTACTTCAGGTGACACACCATGTGCAGTAAAGATTACAGTTCCTTCTTCTATTTGCTCTAAAATCTTTAATCTGTTTGGTCCATCTAAAGTAATAATTCCATCTGATTCAAACGCGTCTGTTACATGTTTATTATGAACAATCATGCCAAGTATATAAATTGGTCTAGGAAGTGATTTGTCTAGTGAAGCATTTCTTGCAATCACCATAGCATCTACAACGCCGTAACAATAGCCTCTAGGGGTAATTTTTATAATCTCCATTAATTGCCCTCCTTATTAATATCTATTATAACAACACTCAAGATTGAATGAAACTAAATAAAAATTCAAAATAAATCTTTAAGCCTATCATAAACTACGTATTTACTATATAATGTATGAAGTGAAAAAGAAACGAGGAGGGTCGCTTATGTCTAAGCATCCGTTTGAACATTTTCAGTTAGAAAATGAATTAGTAAAGGCAGTTGAAGATTTACACTTTGATCAGCCGACAGAAATACAACGTAGAGTTATACCTAAGATTAAAAAAGGATCTAATATTATAGGTCAATCTCAGACTGGTACTGGTAAGTCTCACGCCTTTTTATTACCATTATTTGATAAAATTGATGTTGATATAAAAGAACCACAAATAATTATTTTAGCTCCAACGAGAGAGTTGGCTAAACAATTATATGACGCTGCATCACATTTGGCACAATTTAAAACAGGTGTTAAAGTAAGCTTATATATTGGTGGAACTGATAAATCGAGAGATATTGATAAATCTAAAAACACACCACATGTAGTTGTAGGAACGCCAAACAGAATTGATGATATGGCTGTTGAAAGAGCTTTAGATTTACATTTAGCTAAGTCAGTTGTTATTGATGAAGCAGATTTAATGATTGATTTAGGGTTTATGCCTAAGGTTGATAGTGTTGCGAGTAGATTAGATGGAAAAGCACAAATTTCCGTATTTAGTGCAACAATTCCTAAAGCATTACATCCTTTCTTAAATAAATATTTAAGCAATCCTGAATTTGTTGAAATTGAAACAGCATCTTCAAATAAAGATAATATTGATTTTTACTTAATTCCTACTAAAGGTGAAGAGAAAAAAACAAAAATCTTAAAAGTTATGAAAGTTATAAATCCTTATTTAGCAATTATATTTGCAAATAGTCGTGATAGAGCTGATGAATTAGTCGCTCATTTATCTGAAGAAGGATATAAAGTTGGTGTTATTCATGGTGGATTAACACCTAGAGAAAGAACACAACAAATGAAACGTATTAAACAATTAGATTTTGAATTTGTTGTAGCAAGTGATTTAGCTTCAAGAGGTATTGATATTGAAGGTGTTAGTCACGTTATTAATTATGATTTACCTAAAGAGATTGATTTCTTTACGCATAGAGTAGGTAGAACTGGTCGTGGTGACTATAAAGGTGTAGCAATCACTTTATATACACCAGACGAAGATGATCTAATAACTCAAATTGAGAAGAATAATTATAAACTTAAACATGTTGATATTAAAAATGACGAATTTGTAGAAATAAAAGATCGTCAAAATAGAACAAGACGTGTTAAAAAAGAAGATAATATTGAGAAATCGCTTAAACAAAAAATTAAAAGAAATAACAAAAATAAAGTTAAACCTGGTTATAAGAAGAAATTCAAACGTGAATTAGATGAATTGAAATTCAAAGAAAAGAAAGCACATTCTAAAAGAACTAAAAAACAAAGCAGAAAAGGATAGGTGTCATATATGTTAATCGGATCACACGTATCAATGAGTGGTAAGAAGATGTTGCTTCAAGCAGCGGAAGAAGCGGCAAGTTATAATGCTTCAACATTTATGATTTATACTGGCGCACCTCAAAACACAAGACGTAAAAAAATTGAAGATTTAAATATTGAGAATGGTCAAGCAGCAATGAAAGAATACGGTTTATCAAATATTGTTGTGCATGCACCATATATCATTAATATTGCGAATACTACAAAGCCTGAAGTATTTAATTTAGGTGTTGAATTCTTACAATCTGAAATTGAACGTACTGAAGCTTTGGGAGCTAAAGATATCGTACTTCATCCTGGTGCTCATGTAGGTGCTGGAGAAGAAAAAGGAATTAAAAAAATTATTGAAGGTTTAAATGAAGTTTTAACGAATAATAACGATGTTCGTATAGCATTAGAAACAATGGCGGGTAAAGGTTCAGAATGTGGTAAAACATTCGAAGAACTTGCACAAATTATTGATGGTGTAGACCATAATGAAAGATTATCAGTATGTTTTGACACTTGTCATACTAACGATGCTGGTTACAACGTTAAAGAAGACTTTGATGGTGTATTAAACGAATTCGACAAAATCGTCGGTATTGATAGAATAAAAGTCCTTCACGTAAACGATAGTAAAAACCCACAAGGTGCTAAAAAAGATAGACATGAAAACATTGGATTTGGTTCTTTAGGTTATGATGCATTGCATTATATTGTTCATCATGAAGCCTTTACTAATGTTCCTAAAATCTTAGAAACACCTTATGTAGGTGATGATAAAAAGAATAAAAAGCCACCATATAAATACGAAATTGAAATGATTAAAAATGGTACTTTCGATCCAGATTTAAAAGATAAAATTTTTAATCAATAAATAATACTTAAGGAATGCTAAATTAATAGCATTCCTTTTTTATTCGTAAACATTCCTATTTACATTAATCCATTTTCATTGTATAGTATTCTATTGACGAGGTGATGAATGTGGAAAAAGAAACACCAATTTTTGAATTAAAAGATATAAGTTATAGCTATCCAAATAAATTGGCGCTTAGCCATATCAATATACAAATTTATAAAGGTGATTTTCTAGCAATAGTAGGACCAAATGGTTCAGGGAAATCAACCTTACTTAAATTAATATTAGGACTTTTACCTTTACAAAAAGGTGATATATTCATAAGTGGTAAAAAAATAAATCAATATAAATCTTGGGAAAAAATTAGTTACGTTTCACAAAAATCTAATGCGTTTAGTTCAGGATTTCCTGCAACTGTTAAAGAAGTTGTCATGAGTGGATTAACTAAAAATAAAGGTTTGTTCAAATGGTTTAATAATGAAGATGCGAAAAAAGTCGATGAAATATTAGAAAGATTAAATATAATCGAACTTAAAAACGAGAATATCGCACAACTATCCGGTGGACAGCAACAGAGAACATTCATAGCGAGAGCTTTAATTTCTAAGCCTAGCATTTTAATATTAGATGAACCTACAGTTGGTATAGATGCAAGACACGTATCAGAATTTTACCAACTACTTACACAATTAAAACAAGAAGGCATAACAATTATACTCGTAACACATGATATTGGTGTCGTTGCTGATACAGCAAGTAAAGTTGCTTGTTTAAATCAACATATTCATTTCCATGGGACAAGTGAATCATTCAAATCACTAGATGAAGTTTCAATATCTAAAATTTATGGACATCCAGTACAATTTGTTGACCACCAACATGATCGTGATTGCTGTGCAGAAGAACAATTAGAAGAACTCGTTAAATAAATAGAACTAGTAGATAAGTATCGGTAAGGAGATAGGATATGGAAAGTGAGATTGAGTACTATAATAATATAAGTTCTTTAAACCTCCTATATGAGGGGTGTTTAAAGAATGATTGATGCGTTTTTAAATTTTGATTTTATAAGATATTCATTTATAAGTGGTGTCTTAGTTGGTTTAATTGCACCACTAATCGGTGCATTTATTGTAGTTAGAAGATTATCGCTTATTGCAGATGCTTTAAGCCATGTTACTTTAGGTGGTATTTCAATGGGATTATTCTTAATGAGTATTAGTCCATTGTTTGCTTCCATTAACCCAATTTGGTTCGGTATTATATTTTCAATAGCTGGTGCTTTACTCATTGAACAATTAAGAACTGAATATAAACATTATCAAGAAATCGCTATACCGATTATTATGAGTGGTGGTATTGGTGTAAGTGTAATCTTCATTTCATTAGCTAATGGATTTAACCAAGATTTATTTGGATATTTATTTGGTTCTATCAGCGCAGTAAATATGAGTGATTTATTTACAATCATTATTATTACTTTAATCGTGTTAATTTTTGTCATGTTATTGTATAAATCACTTTTCGTACTATCTTTCGATGAAGAATATTCAAAAGTAATAGGGATGCCTAAATGGATTCAACTCTTATTTATAGTTATTGTTGCATTGGTTATCTCGGCTTCAATGAGAGTAGTAGGGATATTACTTGTAAGTAGTTTAATGACATTGCCAGTAGCTACTAGTATGAGACTTGCGAAAGGATTTAAACAATTAATTGCACTAAGTATTATATTTGGTGAATTATCTGTCATTGTTGGTCTGATACTTTCCTTCTATTTGAATATTTCACCTGGAGGTATTATAGTAGGATTGTTAATTATAGAATTACTTGCAAGTATTGCATATAGTAAAGTATTGATAAAAAAAGGAGGCTATCATCTTGAAAGTAGAAGAAGCCATTCAAATATTGAAGAATGATGGTCATAAGTATACAAATAAACGACGTGATATCATTTCTTTATTCGTTAACGAAGATAAATATATAACAGCAAAATATATACAAGAAGCTTTAAAAGATGATTATGCAGGTTTGTCTTTCGATACAATTTATCGTAATTTATACTTATTTAAAGACTTAAATATAATTGAAAGTACTGAAATTGACGGTGAAATGAAGTTTCGTATTTCATGTCAAAGCCACCACCATCATCACTTTATATGTGATTCGTGTGGAACAACAAAAGTCATCGATTTCTGTCCAATGGATTCAATTAAGCAACAACTACCAAACGTAGAAATTTCATCACATAAACTTGAGGTATATGGTAAATGTGAGCATTGTAAAACAGTATAAAATAAATAAGCATATCACTTAACTGATTTTTTAGTTTACAGTGATATGCTTATTTTTTAATATCTTACGATTTTGTACGTACATGCTTGCCTACCTTTTATACAATCTTACGATTTTGTTCGTGCATGCTTGCCTAAGGGTATGGCTCGAGCCTGTAGTCTCTCCCACATACTATTCCTTCAGGCGTCAGCACTTCACAAAATCGCTCTCAATATTTATTTTTAAATAGAAAAATGGTTTCTCTAATCACTACTTTGTACTGTGGACAAATTGAACTTAAATTTATAAGTTCAGTTTGTTTTTTGTTTTAATAAGTAGATTATTAAACATAGAGTGAACTCTTGAATAAATTCCATCTATATTATAAATATTTAATTAATATTTGGCGTTTTTTAGCGCTGACTCCTGCGGGAAAAGCATGATTCGAAGACTACAGGCTGAGAACATGCCCGCGTAAAGCATGCGCATAAAAAATGCCAACAAATTCTATAAGCTACTTAAATGATTTTTAAAAAGTAAGAGCAGAAATTCATTATTAAAATTGAATTTCTGCTCTTAATAGAATTCTAGGATAGTTATGTCCAAGCTCTTTAATTTATAATTTATTTAATAATGGAGATACTTCATGCCAACTGTTTATTCTATATATGCCAGATTGAAGTTCTTTTTGATTATATGGTGTGTCGAATAAAAATACTGGTATATTTAGTTGGTGATTGATGTCTTCAGCATTGTCTAATTTATCTTCAAAAAATACATCTATATTTTGATTTTTAGTTACTTCTAATTTGTTATGACTACCTGTTAATGTAATTTGATCAAATGGAATGTTATGCAAATTAAACCATTCTTTTGTTATGTCTTCTAAATAGTTATGCCTGGCACTTATATAATATAGTTCATATTGATATTGAAGTTGGTTTAAAATATCTTTAGCGCCTTCTGCAACTGGAGAGTTTTGGTAAATATATGATTCATTATTTTTAAACCAGTTAAGCATTTCTTCTTCTTCACAATTTAAGACATTTGCTAAATTGTATTCTGTAATATCTTCATATTTCAATTGTTCATTAAAGTCTCTTTGTAAATAAGGGACAAATGTTTTTGGGCAAGTGACAGTCCCATCTATATCTATTCCTAGTCTTGGTTTTTGGTTCATAAAAATCACCTTTATATATTATTTAATGAAAGGCTGGGACAAATTAATTGTCTCAGCCTCAAACATTATATTTATGAGTTTTGAATTTCTTTATTTTGTTCCATTTCTAAAGCTAGTTTATCTATTTCTTTTTTTAATTCGTCTACCATTGTTTCTTCTGGTACTTTACGAACTGTTTTACCTTTCATAAATAAAAGGCCTTCACCTCGAGCACCAGCAATACCGATATCGGCTTCTCTTGCTTCTCCTGGACCATTTACTGCACATCCAAGAACGGCTACTTTAAGAGGTACTTGAAGATTAGAGATATATTCTTCTACTTCATTAGCTATAGATATTAAATCTATTTCTATACGTCCGCAAGTAGGACAAGCAATCAATGTTGCAGCATTACTTGCTAAACCGAATGCTTTAAGTAGTGATTTTGCTACTTTAACTTCTTCTACTGGATCTGCTGATAAAGAAATACGACAAGTATTACCTATACCTAAACTTAAGATTGCACCTAATCCTGCAGACGATTTAACTGTACCATTGAAAAGCGTACCACTTTCTGTAATGCCAAGATGTAATGGGTAATTAAAAGCTTGTGCAGCTTTCGTATATGCCTCTATGGCTAGATTAACATCACTGGCTTTCATTGAAACGATGATATCATGAAAATCTAGATCTTCTAGTATTTTTATATGATGCAAGGCACTTTCAACCATACCATCTGCGGTAGGGTAACCATATTTTTTAATAATATGCTTTTCTAACGATCCAGCATTTACACCAATTCTAATAGGAATTCCTTTTTCTTTACACGCTTTAACAACCGCTTCAACTTTTTCTCGTCTACCAATATTTCCAGGATTAATACGAATCTTATCTGCGCCATTTTCAATAGCAATCAAAGCAAGTTTATAGTTGAAATGAATATCAACAACTAATGGAATGTTTATTTGGGCTTTAATATCTTTAATTGCATATGCGTCTTCTTCGTTTGGACAAGCGACACGAACAATTTGGCAACCAGCTTCTTCTAAACGTTTAATTTCTGCTACTGTTGCTTCGACATCATATGTTTTTGTAGTAGTCATACTTTGAATAACGACTTCATCTGAACCGCCAATCGTTAAATCCCCAACTTTAACAGGCCTAGTTTTAGTACGATGAATGATTTCTGACATGATAAGACTCCTTTGTATAGATTTGCTTATTATTTTACATTAGCATGTTTCTTTCCATTTGGTAAGTAAAACACTGTTATGAGAATACCAATCACAATTATACACCATGAAACAATGATTAATAAAGTATTCGACGCAACTATACCTAATAAGAGTACTAAAGTTGGAAGCGTTATTATAAACGTCATCATTTTAAACCATGTCATGTATCGTGTTTTCTTTCGAAGTAACATACCTAATAAATGACCTACTAATGCTAGAATACCAATTTTAATTGATAGACTGATAAATTGAATTATTAATAAGAATATAATTATCATACTTAAATAGAAGTACTTGGAATCATTGATCGTATCTATGAATTTAATTAAATCATCTTGATCAGTGACAACAGTTGATAAAGAACCGTAACTGATTTCGGTATAGTCATTGTAATTTGATATTTCAATATGGTCAGGTTTGAAAACGATAAGATGATTAGCTTCCATATTAAATTGATTAGAACTTGTGAAAATAATGGATTGTTTATCGTTCATTTTGATGTTTTTGTCAGAAGATAAAATCATTTTGTTATTTTCTATTTTAAAATTAGGTATTTCATCTACTTGTTCATTTGCTAGGGTGGATAAGTTTTGAGTGATTTGTATGTATTGAACTGTATTAGGTAATATTAATATAAAACTGAGTAATAGAATATGTAGAAATATGTATCTTAATTTAGTTATTCTAAACATAGGATATTTATTAGGGTGTTTAAATAACCTTTTTAGTTCTTTCATGTACTGCATAATTTCACCTCTTCTTGACTCAATAATAATGATAAAAAACAAGAGTTGCAACATGATAAGTTAGAAAACAAAATTTTTTAAATATTATATAAACAAATTGTTTGTTATAAAACTTTAATCTTGATAAGATAAGTATGTAAAACAAATGAGGAGGATGATTTTTTATGGCTTTTGAATTACCAAAATTACCATATGCATATGATGCATTAGAACCACACATCGACAAAGAAACTATGGAGATTCACCATACGAAACACCATAACACTTATGTAACAAAACTAAATGATGCAGTTAAAGGTACAGATTTAGAAAGTAAATCTATCGAAGACATCGTTAAGAATTTAAATTCAGTTCCAGACGATATTCGTACTGCAGTTCAAAACAATGGTGGCGGACATTATAATCACTCATTATTCTGGGAACTATTAACTGCAAATGCTTCTGAACCTTCAGGAGAAGTTGTTGACGCAATTAGTTCTACATTCGGTTCATTAGACAAATTCAAAGAAGAATTTGCAGCTGCTGCAGCTGGCCGTTTCGGTTCAGGTTGGGCATGGTTAGTTGTAGATAACGGTGAATTAGCAATCGTTTCAACTCCAAACCAAGACAATCCTATTTCAGAAGGTAAACTTCCAGTTTTAGGTTTAGATGTTTGGGAACATGCTTACTACTTAAACTATCAAAATAGACGTCCAGACTACATTAATGCATTCTGGAATGTTGTTAATTGGGATAAAGTTAACGAATTATATCAAGCAGCAAAATAATTCGACTATCTAATAGGGGCCGGGACAATTTTATTGTCTCGGCTTTTTTTATAAAATTTTAACTTTATCAATAGCAATGTACGTCATAATCATATATGATGAAATTATTAATATAGAGTTACAAAGGTAGGTTTAGTTGTTGAAACGAGTAAAAAAGAAATCTAAAGAAGAAGCATTTCGCCTTTTAATGAACAAACGAGTAAGTCTTATATTAGCAGTTGTAGTCATATTGTTTTCTGTACTCATAATGCGTTTAGGTTACTTGCAAATTGTTAAAGGCGGAGAATACAAAAGGACAATTGATAGTACGGAATCAATCACAGTTAATGAATCCGTACCTAGAGGACGTATCTATGATAGAAATGGCAAAGTTTTAGTAGATAACGAATCTAAAAAAGCAATTACATATACGAGAGATAGAAGAACAAGTCAGGATGATATTTTAGAAATCGCTGAAAAACTATCCCATTTAATGAAGATGGACACATCAAATATAACGGATAGAGATAAACAAGACTTTTGGATTTTAAGAAATCAAGATGAAGTTCAAAAGTTAATGAAAGATGAACAAGCTTTATTCTCAGATGGCAATATTAGCCAGGAAGAATATGATGAAGCACTATACAACAAAGTTACTTCTAAATATACAAATACTCTATCAAAAGAAGATTTGCAAATTCTGGCAATCTTTAGAGAAATGAACGGAGGCTCTCAACTTAGCCCTGTAGTTATAAAAAATGAAGGTGTGAAAAATGATGAATATGCAGCTGTATCACAACACTTATCAGAACTACCAGGAGTTAATACAACTATGGATTGGGAAAGACGATATCCATATGGAGAAACTTTAAGAACATTATTTGGTAATGTATCTAGTAAAGAAGAAGGATTACCGAAAGAGCTTGTTGATGATTATTTAGCTAAAGGTTATTCTAGAAATGATAGAGTAGGTAAATCATATTTAGAATATCAATACGAAGATATATTAAAGGGTTCTAAGAAAAAAATGAAATACGTTACAGATAAATCTGGAAAGATTACAAGTTCAGAAGTAATATCAGAAGGATCCAGAGGTAATGATTTAGTATTAACTATAGATATTGAATTACAGAAAAAAGTAGAAGAATATGTAGATAAGCATATTGAGTCATTGCGTAGTGAAGGCGCAAAAGATATGGATAGAGTTATGGTAGTTGTACAAGATCCAAGAAATGGAGACGTCTTAGCGATGGCGGGTCGAGATATTGATGAAAACGGAGAAATTACAGATAATCATATCGGTAACTTTACTAGTCAATATACGGTAGGTTCATCAGTGAAAGGTGCAACATTACTTACGGGTTACCAAAATGGCGTTTTAGATGTTGGAGATAAAATGGTCGATGAACCGTTGAAATTCAATGGTGGATTAACTAAACGTTCTTATTTCAACCAAGACGGTAAAAAGACAATAACTGATGCTGAAGCATTAATGCATTCTTCAAACGTATTCATGTATAAAACAGCACTTTTACTAGCAGATTCACCGTATAGAAACGGTATGTCCTTACCGACAGATGTTGAACAAGCTGGAATAAAATTACGTAAAGGACTTAATCAAGTAGGATTAGGTGTAAAAACAGGTATTGATTTACCAAACGAGTCAGCAGGTCAAATAGAACCTATTAAAGATAACCCAGGTAACTATATTGATTTAGCTATTGGACAATTTGATACTTATACACCAATACAACTGTCCCAATATGCAGCAACAATTGCTAATGATGGATATAGGTTAAAACCACACTTAGCTAAAGAAATAAGAAATTCTACAAATGAAGATTCACTTGGACCTATTAAAAAGTCATTTAAAGGTGAAGTGATGAACAAAGTAAATAATAGTGATAAAGAAATCAAACAAGTACAAAAAGGTTTTGATATGGCATTTAATGAAGAAGAAGGAACTGGATATTCTAGTTTTAATGATACTGTTGTAAGATCTGCAGGTAAAACAGGTACAGCTGAAGTGTTTAAAGATGGAAAACCAAAAGTAAATTCTACTTATGTTGGTTATGCTCCAGCAAAAAATCCAGAACTATCATTCTCAATAACTTACACAAATCAACCAGTACCAGAACCATGGTTACCAGGTGGAGATTTAGGTAAAGATATTATAAATTACTATTTTAAAGATAAAAAATAATAACAGATATAATGATAACGCTGAGACAATGTAATTGTCTCAGTTTTTTTGCGTTAAATTAAAACGTTTACATAAAATGTTAACACAAAATTTACATTCAATTTATTTGTACTTAATAAAGAAAATGTAAAGTAAAGGTGTAATAAAGATTAAGGCGTTATTAATTAGGAGGATTTAACATGAAAAAGTGGCAATTAATTGGGTCAACAACAGCTTTGAGTTCTGCACTTCTATTAGGAGCTTGTGGTGGAGCAGCTGAAAAATCTGATTCAGGGGATACTAAATCTTCAGATGATAAAAAATTAAGTGGTGAAGTTAAAGGTGACGGTTCATCTACTGTTGCACCAGTAATGGAAAAAATAAATGAAGATTTTTCTGCTGAGCAACCTGATGTTTCAGTTTCAATCGGTGTATCAGGAACAGGTGGAGGATTTGAGAAATTTATCGCGGGTGAGACAGATTTCTCAAATGCATCTAGAGATATTAAAGATGAAGAAAAAGAAAAACTAAAAAAAGAAAAAATTGATTATACTGAGTTTAAAGTTGCTCAAGATGGTTTAACTGTAGCGGTTAATAAAGATAATGACTTTGTAGAAGAACTAAGCATGGACGAACTTGCAAAAATTTATAGCGGGAAAGCTAAAACTTGGAAAGATGTTAATTCAAAATTCCCAGATAAAAAAATTAAAGCCTTTTCTCCTGACCAATCACACGGGACATACGACTTCTTTAGTGAAGAAGTATTAGATGAAAAAGATCTTCAATCAGAGAAAAATGCTGATACAAACGTAATTGTTAAATCTGTACAAGATAACAAAGATTCTATCGGTTTCTTTGGATACAACTTCTATCAAGAAAATAAAGATTCACTTAAAGCAGTAAAAATTAAAGGTGATGAAGGTAAAGCAGTAGAACCTACTGATGAATCTGTTAATGACGGTTCTTACCCATTAAGTAGACCACTATTCGTATATGCGAAGAATAAATCATTAGAAGATAACGATGCATTCTACGGATTCATGGAATATGTTATTGATAACTCAGCTGATGCTGCTAAAGATGCAGGATACGTTCCATTGAAAGATGAAGAATACAAAAAAGACAAAGAAACATTAGAAAAGTTTAAAAAATAATCATTAATAAATCAATACAAAGGGCGCTTAATTGTCGCCCTTTTTCAAAATGAAGGAGTTATTTTTATGAAAGAACAAAGTTCAGTACAGGAACTTATAAAACGAAATAATAATAACAAAGGGAAAGTTTTTGCTGACAAAGCTGTTCCAATTGTTTTATTACTAATAGCTTCAGTTTCTGTACTTACAACAATCGGGATATTGTTTACACTAGTTACTGAAACGGTAACATTTTTCACAAGAGTAAATCCATTTGAATTTTTATTTACTAAGGATTGGGCACCATTTTCTTCTGATCCTAAATATGGAATATACGCTCTTATATTAGGTACTTTAAAAGTAACTGCAGTTGCTACTATATTTGCAGTACCAGTTGGATTAGGAGCAGCACTTTATTTAAGTGAGTATGCTTCAGACAGATCAAGAAGATTGATTAAACCAGTTTTAGAAATACTGGCAGGTATTCCTACAATTGTGTATGGTTTCTTTGCTTTAACATTTGTTACACCAATATTACGAGGGATTTTCCCTGATTTAGGTAGCTTTAACTCAATTAGTCCTGGTTTAGTTGTGGGGGTCATGATTATACCAATGATTACAAGTATGAGTGAAGATGCTATGAGTTCAGTGCCGGAATCGATTAAAGAGGGTGCACTTGGCTTAGGTGCAACAAAATTTGAACTAGCTACAAAAATTGTATTTCCAGCAGCTTTATCAGGGATTATTGCTTCTATTGTATTGGCAATCTCAAGAGCAATTGGAGAGACGATGATAGTATCATTAGCAGCTGGTAGTACACCAGATTCAAGCTTTAGCTTAATTGGTTCAATACAAACGATGACAGGGTTTATCGTTCAAGTTGCTACTGGTGACGCAACATATGGTTCGGATATTTATTATAGTATTTATGCGGTTGGTTTCACATTGTTTATATTCACTTTCATCATGAATATTATTTCTCAGTGGATTACTAAGCGCTTTAGAGAGGAGTATTAATATGTCAGAAGTGAATTTAGTTGATCAAACCGTTGTTCAAAAAAAATTACCAACGAGATTATTGAAAAATAAAGTAATCAAATCGATATTTTTTGTATGTACCTTAATTGGATTAATCGTATTAGCTATACTGCTTTTTGACATATTTAAAAAAGGGATTCCTTATCTAAGTACTGATTTCTTCACTAACTTTTCTTCTACTTCACCTGAACGAGCTGGTATTAAAGGTGCATTATTAGGAACACTTTGGCTAATGATGACGATTGCACCAATATCAATTATTTTAGGTGTAGGTACAGCGATTTATATGGTTGAATATGCAAAAGAAAATTGGTTTACGAAATTTATTAGAGTAAATATATCGAATCTAGCCGGTGTACCATCAGTTGTATTTGGTTTATTAGGATTAACGATATTTGTTCGTGGAGCAGGGATTGAGAATTTATCATTAGGCAAAACAGTTATTGCAGCTGCTTTAACAATGTCATTAATGATTCTTCCTATAATAATTGTAGCTAGTCAAGAAGCGATTAAATCAGTTCCTTCTTCGATTAGAGAAGCATCATTAGGTCTAGGAAGTACTAAATGGCAAACGATTAAAAATATTGTATTACCTGCGTCTATACCAGGTATATTGACAGGAACAATCCTTGCGTTATCAAGAGCTCTTGGTGAAACAGCACCATTGGTTGTAATAGGTATACCTGCAATATTAATGAAAACGCCAAATAGTATTTTTGAATCATTCCAAGCATTGCCGATGCAGATATACAATTGGGCTAAATTGCCACAAGCCGAATTCCAATTTGTATCATCAGCAGCAATTATTGTTCTACTCGTAATATTAATTCTTATGAACTCAGTTGCAATTTACATTAGAAATAAATATCAAAGAAAACTATAAAATCAAAATGAAGAGGGGTCATTAAAATGACAGACGTAAAAATTAGGGATTTATCTCAAAATATATCTTCAAATGAAATGACAAAGAATAAAGAAATAGCGGTTGAAGATAAAAATATTGTATATAAAACGAATAACCTAGACTTATGGTATGGTGATTTTCACGCATTAAAAAATATTAATCTTGATATCACTGAAAACGAAGTAACAGCGATAATTGGTCCATCAGGTTGTGGTAAATCAACTTATATTAAAACATTAAATAGAATGATCGAGTTAATTCCAAGTGTTAAAACATCTGGTGAAATCATTTATAGAGATAAAAATATTTTTGATAAAAAATATAGTGTTGAAGAATTAAGAACGAATGTAGGTATGGTATTCCAAAAACCAAATCCATTTCCTAAGTCTATTTACGACAATATAACTTATGGACCAAGAATTCATGGAATTACGGATAAAAAAGTATTAGACGAAATTGTTGAACGTTCTTTAAAAGGTGCAGCTATATGGGATGAATGTAAAGATAGACTTGATAAAAATGCGTATGGACTATCTGGTGGACAACAACAAAGAATTTGTATCGCTAGATGTTTAGCAATAGAGCCAGATGTAATTTTAATGGATGAACCAACATCTGCATTAGATCCTATTTCTACATTAAAAGTTGAAGAACTTGTTCAAGACTTAAAATCAAAATACTCAATTATTATCGTGACACATAATATGCAACAAGCTGCTAGAATTTCAGACAAGACAGCATTTTTCTTAAATGGATATGTAAATGAATTTGATGATACGAATAAAATTTTCTCAAATCCAAGTGATAAGAAAACTGAAGACTATATTTCTGGGAGATTTGGTTAATATGGTTATTAGAGAAAAATACGAAGGCGAGTTAAACCTACTTATTGAAGATTTGTTTAAACTTGGCAAAGAAGTTTATAATATGATTGAGCAATCCATTTCCGTTCTTAGTGATGAGAAAAAAGATAATGCTAGAAATCTAATTGCATATGATAAAAAAATTAATCAAATGGAATATGATATAAATGAAAAAGTCGTTATGTTAATTACAAAACAGCAACCAATTGCCACTGATTTACGTGTAATGATTTCAGCTTTAAAAATTGCTTCAGAGCTAGAAAGAATGGCAGATAACTCAACTAATATAGCTCAAATTAGAAAAAGAGCTAAAATTACTGATTATTTTATATTAATGAGACTAAAAACAATGGGTAAATTGGCTATGTTAATGCTAAGAGATCTAGAAACTGCTGTTAATAATAAAGATATATTATTAATTAAAGAAATCATTGAACGTGATGATGATATTGATGATTTGTATAAAGAGATTAATAATACGACTTATTTAATAGACAATGACCCATTCATTTCTGCACAAGCACACTTAGCTGCAAGATATTTAGAAAGAATTGGTGATCACATTACAAATATTAGTGAAAGCTGTTATTATTATATTACAGGCAAACACTATGAAGCCGTTGAAAAATAATACTGGAATTATATAACCATAGATGGTATTATAATAAGGTCGTATATTAATTGAAATAAGAATAGGAGGGTTCATCATGCGCGTAAATGTAACTTTAGCATGTACTGATTGTGGTGAAAGAAACTACATCTCTAAAAAGAATAAACGTAATAACCCAGAGCGAATTGAAATGAAAAAATATTGTGCTCGTGACGGTAAACACACTCTTCATAGAGAAACAAAATAGTAAAACGAATAAGAACACATTGCCAGCTTTGGTAATGTGTTTTTTATTCGTTTTTAGGAGACCTACAACTACCTTTCACAGTATTTCTTGTGTTATCATTAAATGTATAAAATGGTAAAAATGAAATAATAATTGGGAAGTGTTAAACTCATGACGATGAAGAAAGATTTGAGAAAAGAAATATTAGGTTTGATGAAAAATCAACAAAAGTCTCGGAAGGACGATTATGATTTTAATTTACATGAACAATTATATGCGCACTATAAATATCAAAATGCAAAATCTGTAGCTATTGTAATGAGCATGGATCATGAAGTAGATACTTTGCCGATTATCCAAAAAATATTGAAGGATAATAAAAAGGTTTATGTACCTACAACAAATTACAACACAAAAATGATGAAATTCCAGCGATTAACAGATTTAGAGTCAATTGCAATAGACGAAAAAGGCATTAAATTTATAGATAAAGAAACAGAAATAGAGGACAATATTGATTTGATAATTGTGCCTGGTGTAGTATTTAATAATGAAGGTTATAGAATTGGTTATGGTGGTGGTTATTATGATAAGTTCTTATCTCAATATAGTGGAGATACGCTTAGCTTAGTATATCCATTCCAAATTAAATCTTTTGAATATGAAGAACATGATATACCTGTTGAAGAAATTATATTACCAAACGTTTTAAATGGAGAAGAATAAATGGATAAAATAAAGCAAATGTGGAAATCGATTTATTATTTAGTATATACAGAAGGG
>NZ_RXWZ01000121.1 GCF_003970575.1 Mammaliicoccus fleurettii | reverse complement strand
TAATAATTAGTTATTAAATGATAATGATTATCAACTATAGTTGAATATAAGTAATCGATTTCATTAAACATATAAAAAAGCTTCAAAGTCATAATACTGACTTTGAAGCTTTTCTTTTACGTTATATGAGAAGTGTATAACTTAATCTTCCATTTCTCTTTCTAAACGTCTTTGTTCTTTTAATTCTTGTTCATACTCACGTTTAGATTTTTCTACATATTCTTTCATACGATGTTTGTTAGGCGTGATAGATAATCCAAGATATTTTCTTTCTTGGTTAGCATCTTTATAAAACGCAACGATCATCATTATTATTATGAAACTGAATGGGAATGCCGATATAATCGCGGCGGATTGTAAAGCACCTAATCCTGTATCTCCACCAGAAAGTAATAAGATAAATGCGATTAATGATTGAGCAATACCCCATACGATTTTCACTGTTCTAGATGGTTCTAGTGATCCGTATGTTGTTTGCATACCTAATACGAATGTAGCTGAATCGGCAGAAGTTATAAAGAACGTACAGATTAAAGCTAATGCTATAACTGATAAGATTGCACCCATTGGTAATTCATTGAATACACCAAAGAGTTGCGTCTCTGTCGTCATTTCGAATACTTTTGGTGTTGACTTACCTACTTCAATACCTGTAACGCCAAATACACTAAACCAGATAAAGCTAATAATCGTTGGAACAAGCATAACACCTGAGATAAATTCACGAATAGAACGTCCTTTAGAAACGCGCGCTATGAATATACCTACGAATGGACTCCAACTCATCCACCAACCCCAATAATATAAAGTCCATGTATTTAACCATTCACCTTTTTGAGGATTAAGTGGTGCTACATCGAAACTGTTGAATAAGAATGTATCTAATAATGCACCTGTTGAAGAAGTAAACATATTTAATATAAGTATTGTAGGTCCAATTATTAATGTAACGATTAATAATAATGACGCTAATACAATATTTAAGTTACTTAAATATTGAATACCTTTACTCAAACCACTCCATGCACTCATTAAGAATAAAATTGTAACGATGACAATAATAATACCTTGAATGACAATATTATTTGGAACTCCAAATAAATATTCTAAGCCACCATTGATCTGTAAAGCACCCATACCTAGTGAAACTGCAACCCCAACTACTGTTGCAAATACCGATAACACATCAATGATTACTCCTATAGGTCCATCAACTTTATTACCTAAAATAGGTCTTAATGTTTTTGATAATAAACCTGGTTCACCTTTTCTAAATTGAGAGTATGCTAATGCTAAAGCTACTACTCCATAAATTGCCCATGCATGAAAACCCCAATGTAAGAACGTAGATCTCATTGATTCAGTCATTGCAGCTTTTGTTTCTGGATCTGCATTTGGTGGTGAAACAAAGTGAGACATAGGTTCTGCTGCACCATAGAACACTAGTCCTATACCCATACCAGCACTAAATAACATTGCAAACCATGAAATTGTGTTAAATTCTGGTTTGTCATGAGGTTTCCCTAGTTTTAGTTTACCGATAGGGCTAAAGATAATAAATACACAGAAAAATACCATTCCGATAGTAATAATCATGTAATACCAACCGAAATATTTAGATATCCATGCACTTATGTCCGCTGTAATACTTCCAAATTGAGTTGGAAATATAGCACCGAGTGCAACAATAATTGCTACAACAATTGCACTAATAGTAAATACATTAGAAACTTTTTTACCATTTGGGTGTGTTGGAACATTTGACATTAAAATTCTCCTTTCGAATTTACAAACTCGTAATTATGTATTCCCGTTTTAACTGTTTGTAATCCATTTAATTTAAATAAATTAATATTTAGAAAACAGCAACATTCATCACTTTAACAAATATTACACTTAAAATCAAATTGACTATTTCAATTTTTTACAGTTTAATGTATGATAATGTCGATGAGGAGGTGTTTAATATGTCATTATTAAAGGAATTTAAAGACTTTGCTTTGCAAGGTAACGTTCTAGATTTAGCAATCGCCGTTGTTATTGGTGCTGCCTTTAACAAAATTGTTACGTCATTAGTAGAAAACGTCATTATGCCACTTATTGGTTTAATTTTCGGAGAAGTAGACTTTGCTGAAAAATGGTCTCTTATGGGAATTAAGTATGGTTTATTCATACAATCAATTATAGACTTCATAATAGTTGCTTTCGCTTTATTCATCTTTATCAAAATTGCAAATACTGTAATGAAAAAAGGTGAAGAGGAAGAAGAAATTGACGAGCAAACTGTATTACTTACAGAAATTCGCGATGCATTACGTGAAAAATAAGTTCTACATATTACCAATTAAAAACCACACATTTATCGAAATGTCTCGATAAATGTGTGGTTTTCTTAATTATAGTTAATCTTCAATTGGACCTTCTTCAACTAAAGTCTTCACATCTGCTACTATTTCTGATTTAGGAAACTTTTTATCCCCTGCATCTTGACCACTATATGATTTAATTATCTTACCATTTTGATCAATTAAATAGAAACTCGTACCATGTGTTACTTGTGTACTCCCTTTTGGAGGTGGTGCTACTATCGATTTAAAGTTATCTTCTGCATATTGCTTAATAAACTTGAAATCGTAATTTGTAAGTAATGTCCATTTATTTGCAGGTACATTATATTGTTTAATATATTCTTTCAGCTTCTTAGGTGTATCATTCTCAGGATCTACACTAAAACTAATTACACCATAATCCTTTACCCCATCTTTTTCTAATTCATCTATAACTGTGCTCATATTATATGACATAGGTGGACAAACTGTTTCACAATTTGTAAAAATAAAATCAGCTATATAAACTTTACCCTTCATGTCTTTCTGTGAAAATTTATCCCCATTTTGGTCAGTAACATTAAAAGACTGCATTTTATTGCCAAATTGACTGTCTGGCTCAATTGCATTATTACTACATGCACTCGTAATTAGCATAATACTTGCAATTAAGCACAAAAATACTCCCTTTTTCATCGTAACACTCCCATAACTCTGTTAGTTAAAATATATCAAATAAAATTCTTAACTTAAATACGTATTTTGAACTATTTATGTCTTTGATGTGTCAATTAGTTTTCATTAAAGGATGTAGTACTTAAAAATCCATTCTTATTAACATTTAAAATTGTTGGTATTCTCGTCTTTAATTCTGAAACATGTGAAATGATTCCTACTAATCTTCCAGACATTTGTATATTCACTAAAGTATCTAAAGCAGTTTCTAAAGTTTCAGAATCTAATGTGCCGAATCCCTCATCAATAAACATAGATTCCAAATGTATTGCACCCGCTTCTTGTTGTACAACATTAGACAACCCTATTGCTAATGATAACGAAGCTTGAAAAGTCTCACCACCTGATAAGGACGTAATATGCCTAGTTCTATTTGAAAACCTATCAAACACTTCTATCTCCAAACCACTTAGTCCTTGTGACTTTTCTTTTTTACGTACAAGTTGATATCTATTGTTAGTCATTTTAAGAAAATGTCTATTAGCATTATCTAAGATATGATTTAAATAATAAATTAATACATAGTTTTCTAAAGACAGTTTCTGACTATTTTTACCGTTCATTATTCTTGAAAGTTCAATTAATTCTTCTTGATCTTGTAAATCATTTTCAATTTTCTCAACAACTTGTCGAATAGCAATTATTTTTTGCTTGTTTTGATCAATTTTCAGTTGAAGCTGATTCATCTGTTTAACAATAACTGTTAATGCTTCTTTAGCTTCAGTTAATTTACTTTCTGTTTCTGAAGTATCTGCTCTTTCTTTATCTTGAACTTTTTTACTTAATTCCTTCACTATCGCTTTTACTTCTATATATCTTTTGTCATATTGATTAATTTTTTCTTCATACTCGTCAATATGCTTAACTTGTTGAAGTAATTCATCTAATTGTTCATACGATGCAATATTATGTTTGGTCATCTCAGTATTTAAATAATCCGTTGCTAATTTAATTTGTTCTTCAATCATAGATTTACGTTCACTAACAGTTGCTATTTTCATTTGAAGATTTTGCTTTTCTTCATTAAATTTTTCAAGTTGAACAGTTAATTGATTCAACTCATTATCATAAGCCTTAATTTCTATTGCATAAAAGTCTGATTGCTTCTCAAATTTATTTACAGTATCAAATCCAGTTTCTTGTTTAAAGTAAGATAAATCATTCTCATATTTAGATATTAGATGCTTTATGTTGTTTAATTGTAATTCATTATTTGTTATTTTCTTTTCAACATCATATTTGTCATTTTTAAATCTTTGTATTTGTTGCTTTGTCTCTCTATAAATTTGTAACTCATTTACTAATTTATCAATATGTTCAGTTGTATGATTTATTTCTGTTTGAGTATCTGTAATATTTTCTAATTTATTCAATTGTTCGTTGGTTATATTTAATCTTTCGTTATATGATGTTATCTTATTGTTGATTGCATGTAGATTACGTTCAACTTCTAATTGTTGTTCTCTTTCTTTTTTCAAACTATTAAAATCAACATTTCCATTAATAGACTCTATGATTGATCCACATATAGGACAATCATCACCTTGATGGACATGTTTTTGTATTTTTAAAATTTCATCTTCAACATTTAAAATATCAAACTGTGACTTTTCATTCAACTTTACTTCAAATTGTGTTTTTTCTTTTTCTAGATGAGTTAATTGACTAGTATATTCTTTTTGTTTATCCAACAACTCCAACTTTTCACTATATTGCTTTTGTTTAGTTTGTAGTTCTTGTAAGTTAAGCTTCAATGTTTCTTGTTCTTTAATTTTATCTTGTTCTTCCGACTCATCGTAATGAGTACTTTCTAGTTTACTTTTTAATGTTTCGATTTCGTGCTTATCTTTATCTATTAACTTATTCAAATTCTTTTGTTCTTCTATTATGTTTGGAAATTTAGTTTCCGCTTCTATATATTTATTTAAACTTAATTTAATATGATTTGTATTTTGAACAAATTGACGAAACTCGTTTATTCTCTCACTATTTCTGTTTAGTTGTTCAATTCTTTCAGTTATCTCATTTAAGTTAGTTATGTTCGATTCTATGCTTTGTTGAATTTCTTCTTCTTGTTTTACTTCATTATTTAAAGAATGTTCTTTATCTCTCAATTGATTATACTGGTACGTCATATTTTGAACAGTCTTTAAATACTTTAATTGTTTTCTAAGATCATTTATTTTTGACTCATCTTTTTTTAATTCATCTAATATCTCTTGTTTTTCAAGTAAAGTATCAAAGGTTTCATTTAATGCTTTATCTTGTTTTAATATTTTTTCTATTTCATTAACTTGTTGTTCCTGTTTACCTTTCTCTACCATTGATACTTCTAAATTTTCATGTCCGACTTTTTCATATAAATCTAATGAGTTTAATATCACCTCATAGCGATGTCCTTCAATTGTCTTTATATCTATAAGTTGTTCATTTTCAAAGTCATGCATGTCATTCATATATTGTGATATTTTTTGATAATGGCTTTCTATTAATGCTAATTCTTTTTTCATTTCTAATTCTAATTGATCTTGTAATTCTTCAAATCTATCACTATCAAATAACGTTCTAAGTATACTCCGTTTATCTGTACTATTTGATACTAAAAACTGTTTGAATTCTCCTTGTGGAAGTATGAGTATTTGTCTAAATTGCTTCACATTCATATGTAATAACTGTTTCAAGTAATCATTACTTGTATTTATAGACTTCGTTTCTAAATTCCATTTATCATCTATTTTTTTGTACACTTCTACAGTTGCATTCGAAGGATTTTTATTGCCTTCTTTTATATATTTTACTGTTCTAGTAATAAGATACTCGTCACCTTTAATTTCAAATTCAAATTGTACCTTAGTTGGTAACTTCGGATCTGCAAAGTGACTTCGTAAATCTACTTCTTCTCTAGATTCTGTTGATGTTTTGCCAAACAGTGCATAAACCATTGCATCGAAAATCATCGTTTTACCTGATCCTGTCTTTCCACATATCAAGAAAAGCTGAGATTTAGATAAATGTCTAAAGTCTACTTTCTCATCTATAAATGGCCCAAAATATTGCATATTTAATGATAAAGGTCTCATATTATTCATTCGCTCCTTTATTCAGATGACTTTCTAACAGCTGAATGACTTTATCTTTCTTAATTCCTTCTAACGTTTCTTCAGTCACATGTTTATAAAATGATTCAATAATTTCAATATCGCTTAATGTATGTACATCCACATCTATCTCATCTTGCGCAACTTCATAATCTATTCTTGAAATTTGTAATGTATTTGGATAAATATTTCTAATCTTCATAAGAGGATCAGTAACATGGTCCATATCCGTTAATTTAAAATGAAAATAATCCTCATTATTTTTAACTTCAATTTTCTCATGAATCACATCTTCGTATCTTGCCTTAATGACATGAAATGAGCGTCTTGGTTCAATCGGAATAAATTTCTGTTTAAATGCTTTGTTATCAATCTCAAACAAACGATAACCTTTTGCTTGATTTGCCTCTGAAAATGAATATTGCATTGGTGTGCCTGAATAAAATATGAAATCTGATTTGATAGCAAATGGATGGTGCAAATGACCGAGTAGAACTGCGTCAAAAGCATTAAATGTATTTGCAGTAACTGTTTCAATCGTACCTATTGAGAGCGGTCTTTCAGAGTCTGATGATTCACCACCTGCTACGAATAAATGTCCAACTAATATATTGGTCTCATCTTTGTTCATAACTTGTTCCATTTCACTCATAATATATTCAGTCGCTTCTTGATGCGTATGGATAGTCTTAACATCAAATACATGCTTTACATCTGCTGGTGTAAAATAAGGCATAACATATATATTGATACCCTCCATAGAAATAGGTGTCATTAAGTCGTCATATCCCGTAATGATTTTTAATCCTGTTTTTTCAAACCATCTCTCACCATAGTTAAGACGTTCTTTGCCATCATGATTCCCACTTATCGCAATAATTGGTATTTTAAGTTCTAAATTAATCATCGATAAAGCATCTTCAAGAACAACCATTGCTTCTTTATTAGGATAGTGTAGGTCGTATAAATCACCACTAATCACAACTACATCTGGATCGTGTTCTTTAATTGCATCAAATAATTTATTGAGGATAAACTTTTGGTCTTCTATTAATGATTGGCCATTGATTATTTTGCCTATATGCCAATCAGCAGTATGTAATATTTTCATTATATTGCTCCTTTGCAAATATTTGTTAGACAGGTTGAAAAGCTTCATTTATACTTAGTTTAAGGAGTGATTTCATTGAGTAGCGCATTTATATTTTTTATAGTATTATGGTGCATTGTATTTATATCGTTACTTGCAATCGGTGGATTCTTTATGTTTCGTAAATTCTTAAAGCGCATGCCTAAAGATAACGGTATGAGCGAATTAGATTGGCAAGATTATTATATTCATAAAGCCCTTCCTTTATGGAATGACGAAGCTCGTAGTTTATTAAATGAATTAGTTTCACCAGTACCAGATTTATTTAGAGATGTTGCTAAAGAAAAAATAGGTGGACGCATATCTAAAATAGCTTTAGAAGAACATGCTACAACAATTGAACTCGATCATATTATGCGAGGTTATATCATAGCAACTCCGAAAAGAGATCACAAATTTATGAAGAAAAAACTAACAGAACTTAATATTGATTATACACCATATTTAAATTTGTTCGAATTAGCAGATGATGAAAAAAACAAATTTTCAATCTTTGATCATAAAGAAGAAATCTCTAAAGCAAAAACAAAAACGCACACTCAGTAATTGAGTTGTGCGTTTTTTTAATTAACTAAAGTCTTTTGATCTCTTAGTTTTTTATATTTTACAAACATTGCTATTCTCCATGGCACAATCATGCTAAATGCCAACAAGAAAAACATGCCCGCTAATTGACCTGGGTCAATAGAATCACTCAAAAAGAATTTCCCTACACTTCTGATTATCAGTAAAGTAATTAAAATAACAGGGAACAGTTTAGAGCGTTTCATATATATTTCTGATCCTTTAATCTCAAAATTGGATGTAAAAATAAGAAACAATGAAAAGAATAAACCAACTAAAATGGCTTCTATAATTTCTTGACCATTCAATCTAAAATATGGAACAACATACATTAGAGCACCTGTAGCCATAAAAAATGGCGGTAGTACAATTTTTTTAGTGTTAGTCGGATAATTTTGAGCTTTCATTCTAACAACTATAACTGCTAAACCCATTAAAGCTGCTATTATAAATGAAAAAAGCAAATACATATCTAAAACCCCTTATTAGTACGAAATATCATTTATGGTTATTCCAAACCTAAAGATTGGAAGAATATCGTTATCTCTGTTAATAAATCAAAGAATAACAGAATCCCCATAATTATCATAATTATACCACCAAACTTCATGATAGCAACATTGTACTTTTTAATAATTTGTAATTTTGTTATAAAGAAAGTTAGTATAAAGAATGGAATACTAAATCCTAGTACATATAGTAGCATATATAATAATGCTTGTGATGAATTAGTAGCTGCCAATGTTCCAATCGCTGCGATAATTGGTCCGTTACATGGTGTCCAACCTGCCGCAAATGCCATACCAATTAAAAACGTACCAACAAAACCTGAAGGCTTCGCTTTAAAATTAATTTTACGATCTTTCATTAAAAATTGCGGTTGGAATACGCCTAATATAATAAGTCCAAATACACTTATTACAATTGCACCAATTTGTCTTATTAAAGTTTGATAATTTATTAACATACCTGATATGTAACCTATGCCCATTCCTAATATCATATAAATACAACTAAATCCTAATAAAAAGATGATTGTATGTAATATTGCATTTCGGCTAAGTCCTTTATTCTTCAAATCATCATAACTCATTCCAGTTATATATGAAACAAATGCAGGATAGATTGGCAATACACAAGGAGAAACAAAACTTAATATGCCTGCACCAAATGCTACAAATACTGTTAATTCCACAATAGCTCTCCCCCTTACTCTTAATTCTATTTTATCAAATAACAAATAAGTTAAAACACTTTTATTTGAACAATCAGTGAAAACTCAAGATAAAAAGCCAATTACACAATCAAAGTGTAACTGGCTTTTAAAAATATCACGATTATACGTTTTATTTTTACTTATGATTAATATAAGACTATTTAATTTTTTGATCCATATTCTTATTCATCATTGTCATCATTTGGTTGATTTTCTTTTGAGATGGTTTTTGACCCATTTGCATCATCATCATACGTAGCATTTCTTCGTTAATTGGTGGGTTCTTTTTCAAGTAATCCATCATATATTTACGTGCAAGGAAGAATCCAATTGCAAGCCCACCGATTAATGCCACGATGATTAATAATATAGCTAACCATGTTGCCATTATTTCACCCACTTTCTGTATCCTATAAAAGTTTACTAAATTCATTACATTTTATCAAGACGAAACTTAATGTTTCAAAATAAAAAGCCTCAGCCAAATTTGAACTGTACCCTGTCAAGTAGACAACTAAATAATAAAAATGGATTTTTGGTCGAATTCATAGCTAAGCTATGGATTCGGCCATTTTT
>NZ_RXWZ01000120.1 GCF_003970575.1 Mammaliicoccus fleurettii | reverse complement strand
AGAATATACGGTATATAAGATATTTAATAATTTATATTAATATTAAACCCATAAGTAGAATCAGTCAATATCTAATTTGAAAAGTAAACTTTCAATCCATCTACTATTCCAGATTCAACTATATGTCGATATTTTCGATCTACTATTAAATCTTCATCAGTTGGATTACTAATATATCCTAATTCTAATAATACACCAGGCATTTTAGTTTGACGAATAACTTGGAAGTTTTCGTTTCTAACGCCTCTATCTGAAAGAATTGATTTTTGATTAATGGATGTGTGTAACGTTTTTGCAAAATCTTGTTGACTATCATGATGATAATAAACAGTTAAGCCATGAGGTCCAGATGAATCAAGAGCATCATTGTGAATGCTTATAAATACATCCCCATCTTCTTGTCTGTCTTTTAATTTAATGTACTCATCTTTATCTCTTGTCATTTTAACTTTTGCGCCATCATCTTCTAGCATCTTTTTAAGTTCTTTAGCTGTTTTTAAAGTAATTTCTTTTTCAGTTACATTTTTATTTTTAGAACTCGACGCACCTTGATCACTACCGCCATGACCAGGATCTAACACAATAACTTTATCTTTTAACGGTTTTAAAACTGGATTTACATCTTCTTTTATATCTAAATTAGTATGCCATCCAGCTATCCAGCCTTTTTCATTATTATCATTTTTAACTTCAAACCATTTATCTTGTCTATCCGTAATTTCAAAATCATCACCTTTTTTGACATCAAAAATGATTGGATAATATGCTGCTGGTCCAGTCCTTAGCTCATTATCTTCTTTCATGGTTAATGTCTTAGGTTCACCTTCATTAGGTATTATTAAATTTATAATAATAATCAATAATACTAATAGTAAAACAGCTGCACTTATAACTGGTACTGGCTTTATCTTTCTTTTTTTAAACCATAAATTAATTCGGTTCATTGAATGTTACCATCCTTACTCTCAAAAATAATTGTAATAGGTCCATCATTCGTTAAAGCCACTTCCATATGTGCGCCAAATTCACCTGTTTTTACTTTAATATTATATGCTTCTAGTTGCTCATTAAAATATTCGTATATTTTTAAAGCTTCGTCTGGACTTTTCGCATTCGAAAATCCTGGTCGATTCCCTTTCTTAACGGAAGCATAAATCGTAAATTGTGATATAGATAATATTTCACCTTCGACTTGATGAATATCTAAATTCATTTTTCCATCACTATCTTCAAATATTCTAGTTTTTGCAATTTTCTTAGCTAGAACTTCTGCATCTTTATAAGTTGATTCTTCTCCTACACCAACTAATAATAAAAAACCTTTATTTATTGCATTTTGAGTATTATCAGATGTTACTTTTGCTTGGCTGACTTTTTGCAAAACAACTTTCAAAAACATTCACCTCTTAATTCCATACACGACTAACTGTATAAATATCACCTAATTGTTTAATGCGATCAACGATTCTATAGACATCATTGACATTTTTAACCATAACACTAATGTTTATAACAGCATTTTTATCTATATCAGCTTTTCCAGAAACTTTTACTAATTGTACTTTAATTGCATTAACAACTTGTAATACTTCATTGAGTAAACCATTTCTGTCATATCCGGTAATTTCTAAATCTACTTGGTAATTCTTTTGTTCATTGATGTTCTTAACCCATTCGACATTTATTAAGCGTTCTGTTTCGTTTACAATGTTAGGACAATCTTTGCGATGTACTTTAACACCATGACCTTTTGTAATATATCCTATAATTTCATCACCAGGTATTGGATTACAACATTTTGAAAGTTTGATTAGCATATTATCTAAACCTTCAACATAAACACCGGTTTCAGTTCGAATATCTTCTTTAATCGGGATTGATTTACTCACTTCTTGAACTTGGTTAAGTGATTGTTTTTTACGTTCTTGTCTAATTTTCTCTGAAAGTCTATTCACAGCTTGTAATGAAGTAATACCTCCAAAACCTACTGCTGCATATAAGTCAGATTCATTTGAGAAATTGTATTTGTCATTTACGATTTTGATATTTTCTGAAGTAAGTACTTCATCAACATTAAATCCTTGTTCTTTAATTTCTGCTTCTATCATAAATTTACCTTTTTCAATATTGGCAGAGCGATCTTGCTTTTTAAAGAAACTACGAATTTTACTTTTTGCACTTGAAGAACGGACAATCTTTAACCAATCTCGACTTGGTCCATAAGAATGTTTGCTTGTCCTAATCTCTACAATATCCCCAGTTGATAATTTATAATCGATCGGTACTATTTTTCCGTTCACTTTTGCACCGATCATTTTATTGCCTATCTCACTATGTACAGAATATGCAAAATCAATTGGCACTGCACCATATGGTAATTCAACAACATCACTTTCTGGTGTGAATACATAAACTTTATCACTCTGTAAATCATACTTTAATGACTCCATAAATTCTTCTGCATCTGGAGACGTGTTGTCTGTTTCAGCTATTTCTTGTAACCAGCTCATTTTTTGTAAATATTCTTCTGATTTATTGCTTAAATTTTTTCCTTCTTTATAAGCCCAATGCGCTGCAACACCATGCTCAGCTATTTCATGCATTTCATATGTTCTAATTTGAATTTCTAAAGGGTCACCATTCGGACCAACAACTGTTGTATGGAGTGACTGATACATATTTTGTTTGGGCATAGCAATATAATCTTTAAATCTACCAGGCATAGGTTTCCATAATGTGTGTACAAGTCCTAGCACTGCATAACAATCTTTAATAGATGGCACAATTACTCTAATAGCCAATAAATCAAAAATTTGTTCGAATTGTTTTTTTTGCTTAACCATTTTTCTATAAATGCTGTAAATATGTTTCGGTCTACCACTAATATCGCCAGAAATATTCATAACTTCCATTTCTGAACTAATATCTCTAATAGCATTTGAAATATATGTTTCACGTTCACTTCTTTTCTTTTTCATGAGATTAACAATTCTGAAATATTGAACACTGTCAATATATCTTAATGAGATATCTTCTAATTCCCATTTAATTGTATTAATCCCTAACCTATGTGCAAGTGGTGCATAGATTTCTAACGTTTCTTTAGCAATTCTTTTTTGCTTTTCTTTAGGCATTGCCTTTAAAGTTCTAACATTATGTAGTCTATCAGCTAATTTAACTAAAATTACACGGACATCTTTAGCGATAGCTATAAATAATTTACGATGATTTTCAGCTTGTTGAGTTTCTTTCGATTTATATTTAACTTTTTTTAATTTAGTAACACCATCAACGATTATTGCAACTTCTTCGTTAAACATTTCTACTAAGTCATCATACGTATAAGGTGTATCCTCAATAACATCATGAAGGAATCCAGCAACAATTGTCGGACCATCCAATTTCATCTCTGTTAAAATACCAGCAACTTGTATAGGGTGCATAATGTAAGGCAAATTATTCTTTCTAATTTGTCCTTGATGCGCTTTAAAAGCCAAATCATAACTTTTTTCAACTAGACGATATGCATCTGCAGATAAATAGCTTTTAGCTTTATATAATACATCATCAGCACTATAAGGATATTCTTTATTCATAGGGACACCACCTCATCATATTAAATCTCTTTAATATTACTATTATAGCAATTTTTAATAGTAATACGCCACCGTTAATTGTGACTATTTTATTTTATTTTCGTAGCTATCCTTATCAGCAAGTTTGCTAGAATCTGCTTTTAACGCAACGCTTATCAGCACTATACAATAATTATAAATAAAAAACTGCCAACAAAGTTTGAGTTTGTCGACAGTCAGAAACAAAATATTCACATAGTGACTATTTTGTTATTATTTTATTCATCATAAGAAATTAGGGAAACAACATCATAACCTTTAAGTTTATCAATACCATTTAAATATTTTAATTCAATTAAGAAAGCTATTCCTACTACTATACCACCTAATGATTCTACTAGATGTATAGCAGCCTCAATTGTGCCTCCTGTTGCTAATAAATCATCTGTAATTAATACGCGTTGTCCTGGTTTAATAGCATCTTTGTGCATAGTTAATACATTAGATCCATATTCTAAATCATATTCGTAACGAATCACTTCACGAGGTAATTTACCTTCTTTACGTACTGGAGCAAAACCAATACCCATAGCATATGATACTGGACAGCCAATGATAAATCCTCTAGCTTCTGGTCCAACTACTAAATCTACTTCTTTATCATGTGCATATTGAACGATTTGGTCTGTAGCATATTTGTAAGCTTCACCATTATCCATTATTGTAGTGATGTCTTTAAAATTGACGCCTTCTTTCGGCCAATTCTGTACTTCTGAAACATATTGCTTTAAATCCATTATATTTCCTCCTCAGTGTTGCTTAACAACGATTGAACCCAGTTAATTAGAGACTGACTGTCATTGTACAACAATGTCTTTTCTATTTCTATTTGTTGTTTCCTTGCTTGATATAACGGTGCGTTTTGTATTTCATTTTTTTCCGCATCTTTATTTATTTCAATTATACCATTTTTTATTGTAATAAAGTTCAGCTCATAAAAGCAATTTAAAATGAATTTTAATTGATTAGGTTTAATTTTTAATGTTTCACATATCTTCATACCATCAGTTTGAATGTTAGTTTCTTTTTTGCTATATAACGCTTTGTATACCGCTTTAAACTTCTGTTCATTAGGTATGCCCTCAAAATAAGAATTTGATTGTCCTTTAAATACTAAATAATATTTTTCAGCCTTTATTCCATTCAATGTACGCTTAAACGCTTCAATATCATCTGGTAAATCTCTTAAAACACACGTTTCGATTTCATTATCAAAAGTTTCACCATAATGAATATACTGATCATTCACTTTTTCTTCTGATTGATTAATAATAAATAAAGCATTCTCTTGATTGATTTTTAATAAATCATGTTTATTTTTGCTTCTATAATCAAAAACAGTATGGTCATTACTTAATTCTAAATCTTTAAGTATTATTTGAGGTGACTGATGACTGTTCCATTCATTAACATTTAAGCTTCCAGCAACATTAATCAATGTATCATTTGATATATCATGGACCAATTGTCCAAAATTCCAATGTAAAGCTGCTATATTTTTATCAGTTAAAGTTAGTTTAAGATGTTTCTCACCTTGTCCGATTCCTTTTGCAGATTTAACTTGCACATTCTTTATAGAAAACAATGGTGCAGCTATATCTGTTCCAAACGGTCGTAATCTTTCTAAATCAAAAATATTATCTACAGTTATATCTGATGTTTCTATCTCAGCATCAACAATTAATTGTGGCAATAACGGTTTACCATCAGCTAGCTTAGCCATTTCTTCATTCAAAGCTTTTTTTAAAGGTTCTACCGCATCAATTTCTAAAGTCATCCCTGCTGCCATATGATGGCCACCGAATTTTTGAATAAGTTCTCCATGTTTTTGAAGAAATTCAAACATTGAAACTTGTTCGATACTTCTTGCAGAACCTTTAGCATGATTCTTATCTATATCCACATTGAGTACGATTGTTGGTAAATGATATTTTTCAACTATTCTTGAAGCGACAATACCTAGTACGCCTTCATTCCAATTTTCTTTTGCAAGAATTAGAAATTGTGCATTTTGTTGTTTTTCTATTTCAGCTAACTCCATCGCTTCTTCAGTAATCGTTTCAACTATAGATTTTCTTTCTGTATTAAATTGATCCACTTCTTCAGCAAGGAAAGTTGCTTCATCATAATCTTCACTCATAAGCAATTCACCAGCTAACCTAGCATCATCAAGTCGGCCAACAGCGTTTAATCTCGGTCCAATAATAAAGCCTACAGTTTGTTCAGTTACTTCGTCATGATAATCAGCAACTTCTAATAAAGCTTTAATTCCAGAAGATGGATTCTCATTTAATACTCTTAATCCTTGTTTTACCATATACCTGTTCTCGTCTGTTAAGCTCACTAAATCGGCAATCGTACCGATTGCGACTAATCCAAGAAATGATTCTGGCAAATCATTTTTAAGCGCTTTTGATAGTTTATATGAAACACCGACACCAGCTAAATACTCAAATGGATAATTAAAATCTGGATGCATCGGATGCACGATTGCATATGCATTAGGCTTTGTTTCGCCAAACTCATGATGATCTGTAACAATAACATCTATGCCTAATTCATTTGCTATATCAATTTCATGATGTCCTTGAACACCATTATCTACAGTAATAATTAAAGTCACGCCTTCATCATGTGCATTTCTAAAAGCTGCTTCACTTGGCCCATATCCTTCTGTAAATCTATTTGGAATATACCATCCAACTGTTGCACCAAGTGATTCTAAAGTCTTCACAAGAATAGTAGTTGAGGTTACACCATCAGCATCATAGTCACCATAGACTAATATTCTTTCGTCATTTTCTATTGCTTTATGTATTCTTGTAGTTGCTTTTTCCATATCACTTAACAGCATAGGATCATGGAATAAAACTTCTTTAGATAATAACTTTTCAATTTCATCTTCAGTTGTATAACCTTTAGAAATTAATGTTTTTTCTAACAGTGGGGAAATATTAAATTTTTTTATTATTTGTTGATCAATACCTTGATTACTATCAGATACAAGCCATTGATAACGCGCTTTAGTCATAACAAATCTCCTCATTTCTACTCAAAACATTATACATGAAATATCTTACTTTCTCTACTAAACAATTTAAGCATAACAAAAGCAAGCATCTACAACCAATGATTACGATTCATAAAATATATTCAATTTTTAGCATAAAAAAACCTGCCCTCTTTTGAGGACAGGTTTCAACAATGATTAAACTAATATTTTTTCGTCGTTTGATTTTTTCTCTTCATAAACAACTAATTTACCATTCTCTGATTTCTTAAGTTGTCGTTTTTTCAATATACCCCATAATGGGACTGCAACGAATACAGATGAGAATACACCTGAAACTAAACCAATTAATAAGGCTAGTGAGAAGTTGAAGATACTTGAAGAACCAAGTATTAATAATGCTACAACAACTATTACTACTGTTAATACTGTATTAATCGATCTCGTCATTGTTTGTCTAATTGAAGAGTTAACAATCATATCAATTGTTTCTGGTTTTGTAATGACTTTAACTTTACGTAAGTTTTCTCTTACACGGTCAAACGTAACGATCGTATCGTTAATCGAATAACCAATAATTGTTAGTACTGCAGCGATGAATGTTATATCAACTTCAAGTCTGAATAAGCTGAATACTGCAACAATCATGAACACATCATGTAGTAAGGCTAATACGGCTGTTGTACCCATTCTCCATTCAAACCTGAATGTTACGTATAAAACAATACCTATAGCCGCGTAAAGCATAGCTTTTAGTGCGTTCATTGCCAACTCTTGGCCGACAACTGGTGATACAGTACTAACGTTCGGATCATGTCCTAATTTATCTCCAAAGTCTGATTTAACCTTTTTGATTTCAGACTTATCTAAAGCATCTTTAAATTGGACTGTTGCCATCTTATTACCTGATCCACTCGTTGTAACTTGTGAAGGTTCTAATCCCATATCTTTAAATTGTTTAGACACTTGTTCAGTTTTGATTGCTTGATCTGATTGTAAATCAACTCGAGTACCACTTGTAAAGTCGATACCTAAATTCAATCTAAATATAGATACAATAATCGCACCAACAATGATCGTGATAATACTAAACGTTAATAATGGTTTAGCTAACTTAACAAAGTTAACTTTATCATATGGTGTTTTTAAGTCGTGAATATCCAATCTTTCACTTATATCATGTCTATCTTTCTTAGAAACACCAAACCAATTATATTTTTTCTTAAAGTAGTTTGAGTTAACAAGTAATGACAATAAGATTCTAGTAAAGAATACAGAAGTAACGAAACTCATTAAAATCGCTAATAATAACATAGTTGCGAAACCTTTTACGGAACTTTCACCAAATACAAATAATACTAATGCCGCTAAAATTGTTGTTAAGTTAGCATCAAGTATTGTAATGAATGAAGAACCAGAACCTTTTTTAAAGGCTTGTTGTAATGTCCTTCCTATACGCAACTCATCTTTAATCCGCTCATACATAATAATATTAGCATCGACTGCCATACCTACACCTAAAACTAAAGCTGCAAGTCCAGGGAGTGTTAACACACCTGAAATAAAGTTGAAAGCTAGTAATGTTAAGTACACATAAGCACTTAGCGTTATTACAGCAACAATACCTGGTAATCGATAATAAATGAGCATAAATAAGAATATAATGCCTACACCAATTGAAGAAGCAAGCACTGTTTCATTTAATGCATCTTTACCAAATTGAGCACCAACAGATGTAGAATAAACTTCATCTAGTTTAACAGGTAATGAACCTGAATTTAATAAATCAGCAATTTGTTTAGCTTCTTTAACACCTTTTTCTCCATCGAAGCCACCAGAAATTTCTACATTTTCTGAATTAATTGGCTTACTAACAGATGCTGCTGAAATATACTTAGGCTCTTTACCTTCTTGCTCTTTTTTAGCCTCTTTAGCGTAACTATCTCCTTTTTCATAATCCATCCAAATAACCATTAGATTAGGATTCATTTTAGAGACTTTTTCAGTTACTTCTTTAAATTTCTTAGCATCTTTCAATTTCAATGTAACTGCAACTTCGTTTGTATTATCTTTAAATCCTTGTTTAGCGCCACCTTGAACTAAATCTTTACCAGATAATAAAACTCTGTCTTTAGCATCTCTGATTGTTAAATTTGCTTGTGTAGAAAGTACTTCACGAGCTTCATCTTGGTCTTTAATACCAGCTAATTGAACGCGTATTCGGTTACCTTCTTCAACTTGAATCTTCGGTTCAGAGACACCTAATACGTTAACACGTGACTCTAATGTTTTTGCAGTTGATTTAACAGCTTCAGTATCTATCTTGTCATCCTTATCTAAAGGATTAACTTGATATAATACTTCAAATCCACCTTGTAAGTCTAAGCCTAAATTTACATTCTTTGTTATATCTTTTGTAGTTGATCCTATTAAACTAAAAACCAACACTGCAAGAAGTAAAAAGGCTACAATTCTACTCCGCTTTTTCACGATAACACCTCTTACGTAATTTGATTCACTATATATGTTATAGCATACATTAGCAGTGATTGAATAGCCATATCATTCATATATCAAAAAAAGACATGGATAACCATGTCTTTTAACATTAAATATGATAAATAATAATAAACCAATTTTCTTAAAAAGTAAACAATTTTATGAAGGGTCTACTTGTTTAATAGCTGGTTTTTCAAATGTGATTTCTTGACCTTTATCATTAACAGAAACAACAACGATTGATTCGTCAACTGCTCTAACTGTTCCTTTAATTCCACCGATTGAAGTTACTTTTTGACCTACTTCTAAACGGTTTAATAATTCACGATGCTCTTTTGCTCGTTTTTGTTGTGGTCTAATCATTAAGAACCAAACAAGTGCAAAAATTAAAATAATAGGTAATAGTTGTACTAATACTTCCATATTCAAGCTCCTTTAAAAGTTTTTGGGGTTATCTACATTTAGTCCATACTGTTCAAAAAATTCATCTTTAAAATCAAGTAATCGATCTTCTCTTATTGCTTGGCGTATATTCTCCATAAGTTTTAATAAGAAATACAAATTATGATATGTAGTAAGACGAATTCCAAATGTTTCATCTGCTTTAATCAGATGACGCAAATATGCTTTAGTATAGTTTCTACAAGTGTAGCAATCACACTCAGGATCTAGTGGTGATAAATCCTGCTGATATTTAGCGTTCTTAATCACGACTCTACCTTGAGAAGTCATGCATGTACCATTTCTTGCTATACGCGTTGGTAATACGCAGTCAAACATATCGATACCTCTTATAGAGCATTCAATCAATGCATCTGGAGAACCAACTCCCATTAAATATCTTGGTTTATTAAATGGCATTAATGGCGCAGTGTGTTCAACCATTCTGTACATTACAGGTTTCGGTTCACCTACTGATAAGCCACCAATTGCATAGCCAGGAAAATCAAGTGAAACTAAATCTTTAGCACTTTGCTCTCTAAGATCCTTGTATTCTCCACCTTGGATTATGCCGAATAAAGCTTGATCTTCTGGACGTTGATGAGCTTCAAGACATCTTTCAGCCCATCTAGAAGTTCTTTCAATAGAATTTTTTACATATTCATATTCAGAAGGCATAGGAGGACATTCATCAAATGCCATCATTATGTCTGAACCAAGATCATTTTGAATATGCATAGCTTTTTCAGGACTTAAAAACAATTTAGAACCATTTAAATGATGTCTAAAATGCACTCCTTCTTCTTCAATCTTTCTCATATCACTTAAACTAAATACTTGAAAGCCTCCAGAATCAGTAAGTATCGGTCCATCCCAATTCATAAACTTATGTAATCCACCCACTTTAGAAATGATATCACTTCCAGGTTGTAACCACAAATGATAGGTATTACTTAAAATGATTTTAGCTTCCATTTGTTTAAGTTCTTCAGGACTCATTGTTTTAACCGTTGCTTTTGTTCCGACAGGCATGAACATTGGTGTTTCAAATGAACCATGTGGCGTATGAACAATTCCTAATCTTGCACCAGACTGTTTACAAGTCTTTATGTGCTCATATGTTACTGCAGGCATGTTGTTACTCCTTTTCTATATTAATATCATTGCATCTCCAAAACTAAAAAATCTATATTTTTCATCTACTGCATGTTGATATGCATGAAGTATATTTTCTCTTGTTGAAAGTGCTGATACAAGCATTATTAAAGTAGATTTTGGTAAATGGAAATTTGTAATAAGTCCATCAATTGCTTTAAACTCATATCCAGGATAAATAAAGATATCTGTCCATCCACTTGCTTCTACAAATTCATCATTTTTAGATCGAATCGTTTCTAAAGTTCGTGTAGATGTTGTGCCAACCGAAATGATTTTATTACCTTCTGATTTAACTCTATTTAATAAATCAGCAGTCTCTGCTGTCATCTGGTAATATTCAGAATGCATTTCATGATCATCAATATTATCAACACTTACTGGTCTAAATGTACCTAAACCAACATGTAAAGTAATGAATGCAATATGAACACCTTTCGCAGCAATTTCTTGTAATAAATGTTCAGTAAAATGTAATCCTGCAGTTGGTGCTGCAGCAGAACCAACTTCTTTTGCATAAACAGTTTGGTATCTATCTTGATCTTCCAAGCGTTCTTTAATATATGGAGGTAGAGGCATTTCGCCTAGTTCATCTAATCTTTCTTGTAGAATTCCTTCATAGGAAAGTTTCATAATTCTTCCGCCTTGCTCTAATTCTTTAACGCAAGTCGCAATTATTTTCCCTTCACCGAAAGACACAGACTGACCTACTTTTATTCTTTTTGCAGGTTTAATTAATACTTCCCATTCATTATCTTCATGTTGAGTAAGCATTAGCATTTCAACCTTTGCACCTGTTTCTTCTTTTAAACCAAACAATCTAGCTGGCATCACTTTAGTGTCATTTAAAACTAAACAATCGCCTGGCGCAAGTTGGTTTACAACTTCTTTAAATGTTAAATCTTCTAATTCACCTGTTTTTTTATTACATTTAAGTAACCTACTGCTTTCTCGATCTAACAGTGGTGTTTGTGCAATTAACGATTCAGGTAAATCAAAATCGAAATCTTCAATATTCACAAACTTTGCCTCTTTCCTAATGCTTTTTATACTCGAAGTGATCATAACTAATTGCAGTAGCACGACGACCACGAGGTGTTCTTTCTATAAAGCCTTTTTGTATTAAATACGGTTCGTAAACATCTTCTAATGTAATACGTTCTTCACCAATTGTTGCAGCTATTGCATCTAATCCAACCGGTCCACCTTTATAATTATTCAAGATACATTGCATAATTTTATAATCTATATGGTCGAGACCTTCTTTATCAACTTGCAATAAATCAAGCGCATGCTTCGTTATATCTATTGATATAGACTGATTACCTTTAACTTGAGCAAAATCACGAACTCTACGCAATAATCTATTTGCTATACGTGGTGTACCTCTACTACGTTTAGATAGTTCATTGGTACTTTTATCGTCTATCTCAACATTGAAAACTTCTGCAGTACGTTTAATAATTTCTTCTAAGCTTTTATCATCATAATATTCTAATCTCAAATGAACACCGAAACGATCTCTTAAAGGCGCTGATAAACTACCTACTCTAGTAGTTGCACCGACCAATGTAAATGGCGGCAAATCAATCCTAATACTTCTCGCTTCTTCACCTTTACCTACAACAATATCTAAGAAAAAATCTTCCATAGCAGGATACAAAACTTCTTCAACAACTCTACTCAGACGATGTATTTCATCTATAAATAACACATCTCCAGGTTGTAAAGCAGAGAGAATTGCAGCTAAATCTCCTGGTCTTTCAATTGAAGGACCACTCGCAGTTCTTAAGTTTACATCCATCTCATTAGATATAATATGAGCTAAAGTTGTTTTACCTAACCCTGGTGGTCCATAAAGTAGACAATGATCTAAAGGCTCTTCTCTTAATTTTGCAGCTTTAATAAAAATATCTAAATTAGATTTAATATTATGCTGACCTATATATTGACTTAAAGTGTCTGGTCTTAACGACAATTCATTTTGGATATCATCGTTATGTTCATGCTCATCCATTAATCGCTCATCCAAAAAATCACCCCATTTACTGAATAAGTAATGCTAAACCTCTTTTAACACATGCATCGACTGTATCAAATGATTCTTTTTCTAGACCTTTTTTAACTTTACTTAATTCACGTTTTGAATAACCTAAAGCTTCTAAAGCTAATAAAGCTTCTTCTAACAAGTCGTTATCTGAATGACTATTATTAGAAAATAGCTCTGACTCTTCGGTAATTATTAATTTTCCTTTTAAGTCTAATATAATTTGTCTTGCTGTTTTCTTACCAATTCCAGGGAATTTAGTTAAATAAGCTTCGTTCTCATTTTCAATAGCAATTGCCACTTCATTTGGTGTGCTAGATGCCAAAATAGCTAAAGCTGATTTAGGTCCTATCCCAGTAACTTTGATCAAACTTAAAAACATATCTTTCTCTTCAAGATTAACAAATCCATACAATAATTGAGCGTCTTCACGAACAATTAATTGTGTATATACTTGTGTTTCTTGATCCAGTTTTGACTGAAAACGATATGAATTTGGTGTTTGAATTTCATACCCTATACCATTCGTTTCTACAACAATATGTGACGGATATAACTGTGTAACTTTTCCCTTAATATATGCATACATTTAAATAACTTCCTTTACATGCTCATTCCGATGACTTCTACTTCATCTACATACGGACTTTCTTTTATTGCATCCATTAGTTCATCTAATGATAATTCAATATTTGTTGCATTTAATGAAATTGTAATAGTTGCTCTATTTTTCATTGGTAAGCTTTGATGAATCGTAAGAACAGAGCCTTTAACTTCAGCAATTTTATTTAAAACTGTAGCAAGCATACCAATTTCATCTTGCACATATAAAATTAAAGTTAAATTCCTCGTCTGTTCTTCCAATCTATCTATAGGAAATATCGTATCTTTATATTTATAAAACGCACTTCTTGATAAATTAAATTCTTTAACTGCATCATAAATTGTTAGATTGTTATTTTTTAATAACGCATTTTTAACTTTAATAGTTTTTTGAACAGATTCTGGTAAAACATCTTCTCTAATTAAATAAAACCTTTTTGTTGATTCATTTGATTTTTTCAATTGGAACACGCCCTATTCGACAAATTCAAATTCTCCACCTAATATTCTAACTATATCACCATTTGATGCTCCACGTTCTCTTAATGCATCATCAATACCCATTGAACGCATTTGTCTTGCAAATCTTCTTACAGCTGCATCACGATTAAAGTCAGTCATCTTGAATAATCTCTCTATAGAGTTACCAGATACTACATATGCTCCATCATCATCTCTTGTAATTACAAAATGATCTCTAGATTTCTCATGTTTATATACAACTCTATGAACACCAGTTTCTTCTTCAACACTATCAAAATCCATGCCTTCTGTTTCATCCAGTAAATCTGCAATTTCATACAATAACTGGTCAACATTTTTTCTAGTAACAGTACTTATTGGAAGTATTTTGACATCTTCTTCTAACTGTTCTTTAAACATGTCTAATTGTGTCTCTGAATCAGGTAAATCCATTTTATTAGCTACAACAATTTGTGGTCTTCTAGAAAGATTCTCGTTATATGATTTTAATTCTCGATTAATTGTAACATAATCATCATATGGATCTCTTCCTTCCATTCCACTCATATCAATAATATGAACGATTACTCTCGTTCTTTCAATATGTCTTAAAAATTGATGTCCTAAACCGACACCTTCTGATGCACCTTCAATTAAACCTGGTAAATCGGCCATTACAAATCCTCTACCATCATTTGTTTGAACGACACCAAGATTTGGTTTAATCGTTGTAAAATGATATGCACCAATTTTCGGTTTAGCTTTAGATACTATAGATAGTAATGTAGACTTACCAACACTTGGGTAACCTACAAGCCCTACATCTGCCATTAATTTAAGTTCTAATGTGACTTCTAGCTCTTCGCCTGGTTCACCATTTTCACAGAAATCTGGTGCGGGATTACTAGCAGAAGCAAACCTTGAATTACCTCTACCACCACGTCCACCTTTTGCGACTGTAGCGCGTTGACCATGTTCAACAAGGTCAGCTAAAACTTCTTCATTTTCAATATTTTTAATAATTGTACCAGGTGGCACTTTTAATATTAAGTCATCTGAGCCACGACCATGCATGTTACTACTTTGACCATTTTCACCTTTTTCTGCTTTAAACTTACTTTGGAATCTAAAGTCTAATAAAGTACGTAAACCTTCATCTACCTCAAATATAACGGAAGCACCTTTACCACCGTCACCACCAGCTGGACCACCAAATGGAACATACTTTTCACGACGAAAAGCAACTAAACCGTTACCACCATCACCAGCTTTCAACGAAATCTTGACCTGATCTATAAACATGTTTACACCTCTAATTCATTTATATTGATAAAAAATTCTATTTCTTTTGCATTATCGTTTCCTGATAAAATTTCAAAATTATAATCGGAAAACATTGTATTTAATTGATTGTCATTTAACGTCAATTCATTAAGAAATACATCCAAAATGACAAATTCTTCTTCTACATTTAAACATAATCTTATTTGAATATCATCTTGTTGACTTTTAATCATTGTTTTTAAATATTGGTAAATTTCCAATAAAATGTTGTCTGCTAATTCTAGATTGTTCTGATAATAGTTATGATTTGAGCATTCAATTTCAAATGTCCATTTAGAGCCTGACGTAGATATTTTGTGTTCAAATACTTCACGCACAAATTTTCTACAAGGTGCATTTAAAAACAACTGTTCTTGCTTTAAATCTTTGTATAACTCATCAAGTAATGAATTAACCTCTTCATCTTTGCCTAACTGTTTATATGTATATAACAATTGGAATTGATTCACAAAATCATGTCTCGACTTTAAATACACATCTAAATTATTCATTTTATCACCTATATTATCAATATTCATAACATTAATTATAACATTATCACTATACGATTAAAAAAAGAAACACCAGAAAAAATTCTGGTGTCTCAATATAGTGATTATTCAGCAGCTGCGTATACAGATACTTTCTTTTTGTCACGACCAAAACGTTCGAATTTAACAACGCCGTCGATTTTAGCGAATAATGTATCGTCTCCACCGCGACCTACGTTTTCACCAGCGAAAACTTTAGTTCCACGTTGACGATATAAGATAGAACCACCTGTTACGTATTGACCGTCAGCACGTTTAGCACCTAAACGTTTTGATTCAGAGTCACGTCCGTTTCTTGTAGAACCTACCCCTTTTTTCGATGCGAAAAATTGTAAGTTTAATTTTAACATGAGTTACACCTCACTTGTAATTTAGTTTAATATATTGTCCATATTCTTCTTCAATTGTCTTCAAAGAAATTATGAGACCTTGTAATAATGTTTGTGCTTGTTCATTTTCTAAGTTTACACTACGTATATGAAAATATCCACCGTCGTCACTGTAATCTATATCAGGTGTTTCATCAGTTAAGCCAATGATTGCATTTGTTGCACCAAAGACGACTGCTGAAGCTCCAGCACAGACTAAGTCTTTGCCATATTCACCTGAATCAGCATGTCCAGACATCTCAACATCTGTAACTTGCCCTTCTTGATTCAAACTAATATCTACATTAATCATTGCTTACGCGTTGATTTTTTCGATAGTTAATTTAGTGTAAGGTTGACGATGACCTTGTTTACGTTTGTAGTTTTTCTTTGCTTTGTATTTGAAAACAGTGATTTTTTTACCGCGTCCTTGTTTTTCAACTTTAGCAGTAACTGAAGCACCTTCAACAACAGGTGATCCAACTTTAACTGAATCTCCACCTACAAATAATACTTGGTCAAAAGTGAATGAATCACCTTCATTTACGTCTAATTTTTCAACCCAAATTGTTTGACCTTCTTCTACTTTAACTTGCTTTCCGCCAGTTTCAATTATAGCAAACATACTTGCACCTCCTAATTTTTTAAGTCACGCCATTCATAGGTGACATTCGTACTTTATATACCTATGATCGAGCGGTTGTATGTAGCCTGAAACTACTCAACTTCAATAGATTACCACCTACAGCCTATGATGTCAATATTCTTTAACTAATTTGTATTTCTTTCTAATAATTTTAGAACAAACGGAAAAATTATGATTAAACAAATTAAATTAAAGAAAACTGTTGGTATAAATCTAAATAGAATAATTTGGATAATATTAATTGAAGCAATTCCTAAAAATCCATAAAAAATCATTACCCATATTTCTAACAACACAACTGAACATATTAAAAGTATTACCATCATTAATATGTCTCTATAAAATACTTTGAATAATTTATCCATCATTATTACAAAAATAGTATAGCCAAATGTATATACCCCGTATATGCCACCAAAATAAATATCAGTGAATATTCCAGTTACGATGGCTAAAATTATTGCTACTTTAGGATTTTTGTACACTGCAATAATTAATAAATATAAAAATGTTAATCTTGGTACGACTATAAATGTTTCATTAAAGACATTTATTGGAGATAGACGCGTTAATATGATATCTAAATAGAATAATATAACGCCAATTAAAGGAATAACGTAAAATCTCATTATTCCTCACCACTTTCTTTTGAAGAAGGTATTGTTTCCGGATCTCTCTTCGCAACGTATACGTGGTTCAAGTCTTTAATGTTTGTAGATGTTTTTATGTATGCAACTTTAGATAATCCATACTCATCATTTTCTACCTTTTCAACTTTCCCAACTAGTAGTCCTTTAGGAAGCTGATCGCCTAAACCGTTTGTAACTACTTTAGATCCTTTTTTTATATTGTATTTATTATCTATATCACTGATAACTAATAAATCTTTATCTTCATCATATCGATTTATCATACCGAAAATATTTTCTTCATCTTGTTGAATATCGACTGATAGTTTACTTGTCTTCACGCTAGTAGATATTAACTCTACTTGTGAAGAAAATTGATTAGCTTTTTTAATTCTTCCAACTAAACCTTCACTCGTAATAACAGCCATATTTTCTTTCATTCCACTTTTTTTACCTTTATCAATAATGATTGTATTCATCCATTGATCAGGACTTCTACCAATAATAGTCGCTGAAATTGGATTAAACTGTGAAATATCTTTCATATCTAACTCTTTTTTCAATGATTTATTTTCTTTTTCTAATCTTACTTTATCAGCTTTAATTTGGTCTGTACTTTTAACTTCTTCTTTTAATTTGTTGATGTCTTCATCCGATGTGAAGATATTTGAGAAAAAGTCTGATACAAAAGTAACTGGATAAGAGATAATTCTTCCTCCAAAAGAAGATGTATCACTCGCATATTGTTCACTAAGCGATGCTGATTGTGCTCTCACTGAATAACCAACTATTACAATTAATAAGACCATAGAAATAAGAAAAAACATTAATTTATTATTTTTAAAAAAATTCGACAATCTAAACACCTCTTAATCTTCAAATGTCTAAATAACAATGATATTACTATTTTAGC
>NZ_RXWZ01000119.1 GCF_003970575.1 Mammaliicoccus fleurettii | reverse complement strand
GTCTTTATAGACAATAGTTCTGCTTTTTATCATTTATAAAAAAATATATTTTAAATTTTACGAAATAGTATAATGTTACTAATATTTTCAATCCTCAAATGAGAATGAATATCCTTTTATAACGGTATTTAAATTAGATTAAAAGGGATTTATATGGTAATATAGATTATAATAATTATAATCTATATTATATTGTAATTTAGATTTATTATAATTTGTTGGGGAGGCTTTATATGTTTAGAAAGTATAAACAACATGCTGCACTAATCAATACTATAATATGTGCATTTTTAATTTTAGTAGGAATTATTTTAAACTCATTAGATTTATTTACTTATTCTATCAAAATTTATTTATTAGCTTTTATCATTGGAGGATTCTTAAGTGCAAAAGAAGGGTTGAATGAATTAATTAAAGACAAACATTTCAATGTTGATTTATTAATGATTTTAGCTGCAATTGGTGCGTCAGTAATTGGTTATTGGATGGAAGCAGCTTTGTTGATATTTATATTCTCCTTAGCTGAAACAATGGAAAAGATGGCTGAAGAAAAAACAAAAAATACAATGACTGAACTTTTAAAAATCACACCAGATCTCGCTAGACGTATAAGTACAGATGGGACAATTGATATTATTTCCACACAAGAGTTGGAAGTAGGTATGTTTGTTCAAGTGCCAAAGGGAGAAACTATTCCTATAGATGGTGAATTAACTTCTGAATATGCTGTCATTAATGAATCGGCTATAACTGGAGAATCTATTCCTATTGAAAAAAAGAACAAGGAAAATTTAACCGGAGGGACGCTCAACGAAGGTGAAACTTTTGAGATGCAAGTTACAAAAAATATCGATAATACATTGTTTTCAAAAATAATTCGACTTGTCGATGAAGCTCAGTCTTCTCCTTCACATACTGCAAGTTTTATAGAAAATATAGAAAGTATTTATGTCAAAATAATACTTCTTGGTGTGCCATTATTTATCTTATTGACTCCATCTATATTGAATTGGAGTTGGGAACAAGCTTTTTATAGGGGCATGGTTTTATTGACTGTTGCATCGCCATGTGCACTTATTGCAAGCGCTACTCCCGCAACATTATCTGCAATCAGTCGTGCTACAAGACGAAATATGCTATTTAAAAGCGGAAATGCAATAGATGTACTCAATCAAGTTAAAGCAATAATATTTGATAAAACAGGAACACTAACAATAGGACAGCCTACTGTTCAGGAATCATTTTATATGTCTAATGTCGAACAAAAAGAATTAAAAAAAATATTAAAATCAGCAGAAAACGAAGCAACACACCCTATAGCTCAAGCACTTGTAAAACATTTAAATGACGTTGACATAATACCTCTTGATTATGTAAATAATATCACAGGAAAAGGATTACAAGTTTATTATAATAATCATGAATGGCGCATTGGTAAATTGGAATTTGTCACAAACAGGGTATTGGATTTAGATATACAACAAAAAATAAATAGCATTCCCCCAGTTTCAACACAAGTCTATGTCTCTAAAGATAATAAGTTAGAAGCTTATTTTTCACTATCAGATCAAATTAAAGATGATACTATAGATGCTATTTCTAAGTTGAATAAAATGAATATACACACAATTATGGTTACAGGGGATAATTTTCAAACAGCAAATGAAGTTGCAAGAACTATTGGAATTAAAGAAGTTTATGCAAATAAACTTCCTCAAGAAAAAGCGGAAATTGCAAAAAAAATTAAAAATGAATATGAAACTATAGCTGTGGTTGGAGATGGGATTAATGATGCGCCAGCTCTTGCAATTGCCGATGTCGGATTTTCAATGGGAAATGGTACAGATATTTCAATGGAAACTTCAGACGCAATTCTTATGCAAAATGATTTAATTCAAATCCCTTTTTCAATAAGCCTATCATTAAAGTTAAAAAAAATTGTTAAAGAAAATATTATTTTTTCATTAAGCATTATAGTAATATTGATTTTCACCAATATTCTTCAATTAATTAATTTACCTCTTGGTGTTATAGGACATGAAGGCAGCACGATTCTTGTAATTATAAATAGTTTAAGACTCTTATATTTTAAAGATGATTTTAAGAACTTTAGTTAAAGAATTAAATAGTATAACAATCATTATTAAGAAAGAATTTGATTTTGAAATGATTAATTGACTTTTTTCAAAAAGGTCTATTTTATGAATATATATAGATATATTTTCAATCTTAAAA
>NZ_RXWZ01000118.1 GCF_003970575.1 Mammaliicoccus fleurettii | reverse complement strand
AGAATATTATCGTACTCTTCATTGAAATTAGCAAAAGAAACATTAGTAATTATAAGTGAATCACAAATAAAGTTTGTAATTTCTTCATTTGTATTATTATAAAATTTATTTATTAAGCTGCCCTTGTTATCAATAATTATGTTTCGTGTTTCCATCCAAATATTGTTTATTTTTTCTAAAAATGTTATGAATTTTTCATCGTTATTTTTAATTGCTTTATAATAAAGCATAAGTTCTTTTGAGCTATCGTTAATGAATGATTTGTTCTTCGGAAGTGTGTCGAAGAAAACAGCTCCTCCCCCAACAAATGGTTCAATATAATTGTCAATAATTTTTGGTTGATATTTTTTAATTATTTTTAACTCTGCGCTTTTACCACCAGGGTATTTTATTATTGGTTTAATAGGTCTCACCTCAGTTTTATATATTATTAACTCGATTTTATATTATATCATAAAGTAACTTTGCTAGAACATATTCTTACTTTATAAAAAGGAAAAGTTAGCATTTTTCAATTACTAACCTTTTAGAATCCATTTTTGTCTTGCTTGAGGATTTAATGGATGCATAATATCGTTAGTTTTTGGATTGATGAGCTTCTTAATTTTCTTCTTATGTTCTTTAAGTAATTCATATACTTGTCCAACCCTAGCCTGGACGTTCGGCTTTTTGGCATATGATCCCCAAGCTAGTATCACTGCATCACTATCTGAAGCAGCCTTCATAATATGAATGTCACTGTGTTTATCGTAAGCATCCTTCGAATGCTTTAAGTTTTTAGGTGTAGTGATATTTGAATAAAGATTAACGAAGTGCACTGTACCAATATCTTGTTGTGATAGTTGATTGATAATGAGTTGTGTAGTGAGATCGATATTTATAATGCCATCGTAGTTTGGATACATTGTGATGACTGTAGCAGTCTTCTTGCTATCGTCCCATGTCTTTGTTAGTAAGTAGCGGTGAGTTCTCTTTTCGTCAAAAATTGCAGTAGTGACAAGTGTATTTGTGATATTTTCCATTGATTTTATCTCCTTAATATTCATTTGGTAATAACATAATGTAATAAGAAAGGTCTACGTCATCTTCTCTTATAATGTAGACCTTATTGATATCGATAGACTGTTTGACATTTGCCTTATGTGTTTTGACATACTCAGGCCGTTCTTGTTTGTGTTTGATATATAGTTGGTTATTGTGCATATTGAATTGGAATATATGAAAATAATCCAATGATTCCTTGCCTTTTGATTGTGTTTGTTCTCGTCGTGCTACGAGTTGCCACAATTGTTTTTGTAAGGTGATAGGTAAGCTATTGGCAATACCACGAGTGATATATCTATTCATAAGATATCTCCTTTCGTTCTGATTCTTTCATCCATGTAATGATTTCGCTTAGGATAGTTATGACTAATTGTGTTAGTTTGATATATTTATGCATTTTATTGTCCTCCTGTTAGTAAGTATCGTTCATCCAAAAGGGGCATGATGGTGTTGTGTAGGTATAAGAAATCCATATCGTGGTTTTCATCAATATAACCAATGGCTATGAGCTGTTTCTGATAGTAGAGAATGAAAGGGTAGATATTACTTTCGTGAAGTGTATCAGAGTAGTAGGTGTAGGTTTGAAGTATTTTATTACTGAGTGGCCCAAGCCTTACATATTGGTCAGGTAAGATATGATCAGCGATTTCCTCGATAGATTCAGATTCCCACTTTTCATCTTTTGGCAGTTTGAATAAGTTGGTTATATAGTGCTTGAGTTGTTGTTCTAGTGTCATCATTATGACCTCCTAATGTGTTTGATGGATGTATGCATGTGATACATCATTTTGATAATATAAGTTTGAAATACCATTTGTTTCGCCTAGAAATCCCACTGAAATACAGAAAAGATTCCAATAGAAAGTCGTCACAATTGTTGATATGACAAGGAAATCCCGTTATCCCGCTCATTTCTCGGGAAATATAGCTATATATTTATATATCATTTGGATTAATAGGTGTGGTTATGATTTACTTTTTTCTTTTTATATTATTTATTTATAAATAATAATGGGATTTTGGGATTACGCTTGCGTAATCCTTCTCTTACATGAAGTTAGCCAATCCCGTTACTATCCCACTTATATTTTGTTTTGGGATGTTCTTTCGTCATATCAATATAAGCTTCACATTGAGCCATGATTTGTTAGCGTGTTGAATATATTTGTTAGATGAGTGTTATTGAATGACGAAAGGACAGTACATTTGTATTAGATTTGAAGAAAGAGCGTTTGAGGCAAAAATAAAGACGAAGTGCTGAGGAGCACTTCGTCGAGTGGGGTATCATTGAAAAGTTGTTTAATAATTTCATTATTGAGTTTGAGTGTAACGTAGAACTGTTTTTTATGATTACCGTCTTTACGAATATCAATACGGTCAATGACTGTAAGATATAATGCTTTGAGCTGAGCTTTGTCCATAGTCTCTATATTTTGAAATATACGACGTAATATAACAGATATTTGTTTAGTATCGTAAGAGGGTTTTTCTTGATTTTGTTGGTGCTTGAGTTGATTCATTTGATTTGTAATGTCATTGAGTTGTGTTTCATATTGATGAATGGTTGGTTTGAGTGCAGATGTTAAGTCTGGATTGTCTTCGATTGTTTTAATCAAGTTGTCTAGTTTCGCATGGACTTCATCAAATTGTTGTTGTTTATAAGCAATATCATGGTTAAGTGCTGCTACATCTATATGATTCTCTTGATTGACGCGTTCGACAACTTGCTTGAGAACTTTATCGCTTTTGACAATTTCGAGTATTTGATCCATAACATATTTTTCTATGACATCAGCTCTAACACTATTGGCAGAACACACTTTCGATCCTTTGTTGCGAAAATTACTACAGGAATAATAGCGTATTCGCTTTTTTGTACCATCTTTAAGTGTATTGGTTGTCGTGCTCGCAGACATAGAAGCAGAACATTTTGGACACGAAATTAACCCAGTTAAAATATTTGTCCCTTTACCATGAACTTGTGGTTTTTTGCTGACTTGCTTCTTACGAGCTTGTACTTTATCCCACAGCTCTTGACTAATGATAGGGGAGTGCTTTCCATTAGCAATTACTGGATTATCATTTAATCCCTTACGACGTTTTTCATTCCAATCTTTGTATTTGGCAAATTGAATTTTACCAATATAGAATGGATTAGATAAGATATAGGTCACTGAACCAATACTGAATGGTTTACCTTTTTTAGTGACATAACCTTTATAGTTGAGAGCATTGGCAATTCTACGATATCCATGGCCTTTAGCATATGATTCAAAGATGTATTTAACGATATTGGCTTCATGTTGATTAATCATGAGTTCATGCTTATTATCTGGTATTTTCTCATAGCCTAATGGCAAATTACCTTGATAATAGCCTTCTTGAGCGCGTCGGGTTTGGCCCATGAATACGTTCTCGACAATATTATTTCTTTCGAATTCCGAAAAGGAAGCTAGAATTTGTAGCATCAGTTTACCACTGCTTGTATTAACTTCCATACGCTCAGATAAGCTGAAGAATTCGACATTTTGACGATGAAGGTCTTCAACAATTTTGAGTAAGTCAGAAGTGTTACGTGCTAGTCGGTTTGTTTTGTAGACCATAACAGAATCGATCTGACCTTCGTTCGCATCTTCTAACAAACGTTGTAGTGCTGGTCGGTTCATAGATTTTCCAGAGATACCTCTATCCGCGTATACATCTACAACAACAAAGTTATTGAAATCACAATATTCTCGAATTTGATTGATTTGTCCATCGATACTATATCCTTCAGTACTTTGCATTTCTGTTGATACACGGACATAGATACCGACACGTTTTTGTTTAAGTTGTTGCATATTTTTTCATCCTTTCTTATTTAGGCAATTGATGATTGCCTGGTTTGATTAACAATGTTTAGTGGCTCATTTTTGAAATAGATACCAACAAGGGCTTTGTTTTTAGTAATATGAATGACATCGATAAAGGGATATAACATGTTTAACGTGAAACGTTTTTGTATCACATTATGAAATGCGCTTTGGATACGCTTAGAATTGATAGATGTTAGCGTATTTTGTTGGTGTAAGGTTTGTATTTCTGTTTTGAATGTTTCTGCATCTATCGTTCCTTTGGCTAACTTATTGATGAGTTGTGCTTGGGTATACGTGCGCTTAGTTTCCAGTGTGTTTTGTTTTTGGATGTGTTGTTGAATGGCATCATTTATTTTGGAATAGACCTGTTGGTCTTGAAAGAAGTGTTGACATGTTTTTAAAACACTTGTTTCTATATCTTTAGCGTTAATCCCTTTAAAGTCACAGACAAAACGAGATTCATTCATATTTCGAGGACAGACATAATAACGTAATGTATTATGTTGCTTTCTTCTAATTGTCATATTTGTAAGTATGGCGCCACAGCATGGACATTTGATTTTTTGTTTCAGTTGATTAGCTGAAGGTGTTCGTTTGACATGTTTTTCAGACCGTAAAATCTGCGCTTGTTCATAGCTACTGATAGAAATAATAGGTGGAAACATGTTGTCATATTGTCCATATTGATTGATAACGCGACTACAGTAATTAGGGTTCATAATAATGTTACGTACTTGATATGGTTTTCGGTTGATTAACTTATTATCTTTTTCCAAATATTGTGCAATCTTTTTGTAACCATACCCTTGAAGATAGTATTTGAATACTGCAGTCACCGTTTGTGCTTCTACTGGGTTGATTACAAATGTGCCTTTATAATAATGATATCCAAAAGGTGCATGTGTGGTAATCAGTTTACCTTGACGTGCTTTTTCTTTTATCCCGTTGCTTACTTGTTCACCAATATTATTTGACTCAAGTTCAGCTAATGAAATGAAGATATTGAGTTTTAGACGATCAAATGATTTGTTTAAGTCAAAATAGCCATCGTTAACACTCAAGATATCTACATTGTACTGCTGGCATAATTTAATTAATTTTAGCGCATTTTTCAAATTACGATGAAGTCGATTCAGACGATAACAACATAATACGTCACATTGTCCCTGTTGAATCAGTTCAGTAATTTGTTGGTAACCATTCCGCTTATCAGTGCGTCCTGATTGCTTATCGCTATAAAAGGTAATGTGTTGAATATTATGCTTTTCGGCTAATGCCTTGATGGTTTGTTTCTGGGCTGAGAGTGATTGTTGTTTGAGTGTACTTTGACGTAGATAACCTATTGCTTGTTTCATCCTGTTTCCTCCTTCCAAATTGATAATATATATTTATGAACGAATTTATATATAAGCCCAACACCAGTGAGGTGTTGGGCGTTATTATTAGTCATCAGAGTGATTGATTTCTTCAATCACTAAATCAACGAGTAATGTGATTAATTCGTCCAATGAAAAGACCTCCGATTCTATAAAATATTTAAGGATTTGATAATATGATAAACAGTCATTCTGTCGTCTCTTGTACTTTTCACAAAGAAATTAGTGAGAGCTACCTCATTCATAAATTCAGGGTGCAATTTATAAAGTATCAAGAGTTTACGTTGTGTCTCAGTTAACGTATAGGATTCTATATCATAGTCATGATCAATATAATTTACGACTAATTGTTGATTCTCTAATTCGACCAAAGAGCATAATGTGTATTGTGTTAATTTGAATTTAGTATTCATTTTAATTTCCTCCAAGTATTTGATTAAGTAAGCTACAACAGCCTTTAGGGTGTTATAGCGATATTTTATAATCCTAAATCGTCATTTGCTTCGGATTGTTTAGCTTTCGTTACAAAATCTTCTAGCAAATTTTTATTTGTATTATCAACGAATGGTGGTGGTATGCTAGGTTCTGTTTTAGAACTCAAACCAAACATTGAAGCATAAGTCATATCTAGCTTAAGATGGTAAAAGACAATAGTCTTCTTTTTGCCATTAGAATCTGGGACACTACGTTTTGTAGTTTTACGGTTGCGGTCAGATTGGATATAATCTTTATCGCGTAAAGCATCTATAACTGTGTTTACATCTTGAAAATGATTTTCGTCCAACATATTTTTGAATACATTGGTAAGCATTTTAACTTGAATATGGTCTTTTTTAAGTTCAATAAGTCCATAATTTTCTATCATTGTTGAGAGTTTGCTATCTTCAGAGAATTTGCCACGATTTTGAGCTACAAACTGAACAATGATTTCGATAGCTTTCTCTGCTAGTGAGCGTTCTGAAACTGACTCCAAATGATAACTAACCAAGTATTCTCTTACTGCATCCATATCGATAGGTATAGCAATAACACGTTCGAATATACGAGCAGATGTCGTAATCACTGCATAGCGTTTGAACATACGAATACCAGTATTACTCGTTTCATTTTTTAGTTGGTTTTTGAACCAATCATGTTCCGCTTGAAACCATTTAATTACTTCGTCTTCACGTTTTAAAAGATATTCAGCTACTAATGGCATGATATGTCCATAATTGACCGATGTAGCCCTTTTAATTGCATCTGCATTGTCAGCGCTTGTTGTAAAGGCTTCAGATATTTCAATCGTACGGACGTTCAAACCATCATTACGTGCACTATTATTTAAAATACTGTGTTCTGCCGTACTTATCACTGTGGTGCCCCAATTTTTGAGTGCTTTGACATTACCATCAATATTAGAGCGTTGTCGGCCTTGTCCCTCTGCCAAACTGTACAACAATCCAGTAGTGTCTTTGAAGGTTGCAGCTGACAATTCATCTAATACGATAGGCACACCAAAGTTACTACTTAAATATCCTTCAAGCGCGTTTCTAGTACCATTCCATGATCTAAACAGAGTATTACTACCTTTAGTAGGGTTGCCGGCTATTGAAACAGCTAAAGCAGCTGCAGTCGATTTACCTGTGCTTGAATTTCCCATAAATGAGAATATGGTTCCCGCAAACTCGACCTCATGTCTTGTTTTTAGGAAAGCCGTAACTAATGAAGAAGCAGCAAATACTACTGCAAGTTCTAGTAGTAAGTTCCCTTTAACTTGTTTTAAGTACATCTCCCACCAGCCTTTGAAAGTACCTTTTGGTTGTAAATCATAGTGTGTTTCACAAATGATTTCATTAGCTTGAGATTGCTCTATTTCTTTTGAAAAGTATGGTTTATCCAATGAAATGACCATACCTTCATCATCAGACTGTAATACACCTACGCCGGTATATAATTTAGATAATGGAAGTGACTGGCGCATCGATTGTAACGCATAGCTTAATGATTTAATGTACCGTTCATTGATGTTGAAGCCGTACTTAATCAATCCAGGTAGCTTGAAAGATGTTAAGATATCTGATGCTTCAATACGTTCAGTATTTTTTCCGTCTGTAATAACCAATTTCTCAACCCCTGTAGACGGGTCGAGAAATTTATTTTCAATAATGATGGGACTAGACAATTGAATAATTTTTTCTACATCATTGTTACTTTTAGGTGGAATCACTTCATAAAAGCCATTTGAATTTAAAAAATATGGATATTGCTTGAATATGTTGTTAGTCATAATAAATCTCTCCTTTGCTATATAAGCATTAAATTTGTGTTGCTAAATACATATTAAAGGAGAATTAAACGCAAATAAGGAGGTCGTCCATAAACAAAAAAAATGGACGACCTCCTTTGGTAGTGCTATTCAAATTTTAAATTGTCTAAGGTTTCACTTAGAGTTTTTGCGATAGACCAACTAGATAAATCATTGACTTGTTTACTGACGATTTCGTCTTTAATTTGAGTAGATTTTATTTCTTCAAATAAGTGGAAAGCGTTCGTTAATTCGGTAATGTTTATTTTTGAAAGTGGCTCAATATCTTCATTAAATGAATATTTATCTAATAAAAGATGAATTCGATACAAGTCATTTAAGAAGCTCTCTACTTGATTTGGACTCATACCATCATCAATATAAGATTGGCGATTAGTATAAAATAGGTTAGAAAATTTAGATAATGACAAATAAAATTCTTTATAAATATTGAGAAACTTATCGTTTGATATTAATGGCTTGGAGCTATTTATTATATTGTCTAGACGTGATTCAAAATTTTGTAAATCAAAAGTACTGTTTTTATATTGATTTATAGTATTAATAATTCTTTGATAGTTAGAAAATAAGTCATTTTCAATACCGAGAAAGTATCCATTAACATTGAATGGATATTTTACAATTTCTTTTTTTCTTAATTTTTCACGGATTTTCGATTCATCAGTTTGTATATCATCAGTCACAATTTTATGATTGATTCTTTTATTCAAACTTGGAAGGTAGAGTTTGTTTAATATATCAATAATGAAAAAATCTAATAATTTGTTATCAGTACGTTCACTATACTCATCTATAGTTGGCTCATTTGATATATATCTAGCTACTTCATGATTTACATTTGAATACTTGGAATCATCAGGTTCTACTTGGTTGTATATAATAAAATTTTCGGGATTGTTTTCTTTATTATATTGATGAGCTTTATATAATTGCTTGAAATTGAAGTCATTATCAAATGTCATATTATCTTCCATTAATGTTTCAAACAGTAACTCGTCAATTCTATGTGCTAATTTTCTATATAATTTTGAACTCTTATCTAAATCTAGAGAATTTGTATAATTAAAAAATGAAGACAATGCATCATTACACTTTGACTGAGCACTAAGCCATTCTAAAGTAAAAGAATAGTTTTCAGATGCATAAATTTGCGCTTTTAATGCATCATTTTTAATATTATCAATTGAATCGCTGATATTAGTAATATAGCTAATAAATTGACTATTATTTTTCTTTAATGCTTCCTCTCTTAAATCTATGTCATCAAATTTTTTAGCAGATGTTGGAACAGGAAAGTCCTCAATATTATTTAGCAAAATTTTAAATAATTCTAATTCAAATAAGTTAAAACTGTAACCGCTATTGGTTGCTGATGGATTGGATTTGTATCTAGTGATATCTAACTTATAAACTCGTTCGAGCTTATCCATACTATTCTTAAACATTTTTTCACTTAAGTTACATTCTTTCATTAAATCTTTTCCTGTAAAATATTTGTAATTTTCAAAATTCAAAGTGATAGTCCTTTCAAACCGTCTTTTCTGGTTATATTTACTTTAAATATATTATAAACTAGAATCAATACTAATG
>NZ_RXWZ01000117.1 GCF_003970575.1 Mammaliicoccus fleurettii | reverse complement strand
TTAAGCTTAAATTTAATAAAACATACTTATTAAAACAAAAAAACAAACTGAACTTATAAAATTAAGTTCAGTTTGTCCACAGTCTGAAGCGTTCGTCTCTGTAGACGAACGCTTTTTACTGTGAAATAAGGGGGTTATTTCAACAATGGTATAGGGTTATGTTTAATATGACTTACAACTATAGTTTAACAGGCTTTTATTTCAAATCAATACTTTTGTGATTGTTTTCACAATTTCGTCATTTGAATTTATTTTTTGTGATGTACATCACGATAAAGTCACAAAGTGTTCGTATACTTGTTCGGTATTTTGTGGTAAAATAAAATAAAATGATTTTGAAAAGAGGAAAAATTAATATGACAGGAAAAACACATCTAGCTTGCGGTATATTCATCGGGTCATCATTAAGTATTTATTATGGAGAAGATGTTTTCACTTCTTTTACGATAGTTAGTTTATGCGGCGTTTCAAGTTTAGTTCCAGATATCTGCCATTTTAAAAGTAATATTGGAAAGAAGTTATTTCCAATTAGCTTTATTATAAGATTGATTTTTGGACATCGAACATTTACTCACTCCTTATTATTTTTATTTCTAATATTTTGGGGATTGAATACAATTTCTGCACCAGAACCTTATTTAGTGTCTATAATATTAGGTATGTTGTCTCATATTATTTTAGATATGTTAACGCCTAGAGGTGTGAAGTTATTCTATCCATTAGATGTTTCTGTTAAATTACCAATTGTATTTAAAACAGGTGGGGCAATTGATTTAAGTTTATCTTCTGCCTTTACGATTGTTACAATTATATTATGGTGGAAAGACATTTATCGTTTATTTATATAAATAACGAAAAGAGGCTGAGACAATTAATTGTCCCAGCCTCATTAATATTAATATGTTATTTTCCGAATTTACCTTTTAAATCTTCGCCTTTATCTTTAGCGAAGTCTTTACCTTTTTCTGTGTACTCATCTTTATTTTCGTTTACGTGGTCCTTACCTTTTTCAACTGCTTTGTCTTTTGCGTCGTTGAACTTATCTCCTAAACTCATAATAAAATCCTCCTTGGCCTATTATTAATAGGAATATTTTGTGTTTGAACCAACACATTAATATATTTACCCGTTTATTTTTTAAATAATCATTTTAATTATTATTTTTTTGTGATATTTTTAGACAAATCATTCTAAAGTCGTATAATGATAATGAGTCAAATATTCGGAGGTATTATAATGCTAGATGAAACAATGTTAAAACAACATGGACAAGAGCACTTTTTAGAGTATAGTAAAGTGATGAGTCAGAGTGAGAAAGAACAATTAGATTTAGATATTAATAGATTGGATTTAGATGAAATAAATGATTTATACCAAGATGTATATGTAAATAGAAAACCCATTGAAGTTGCAGAAGATATAGAACAAGTTAATTTTGATGTAAAAAATCAATTTACGCTAGATGAGTTGAAGTCTTATAGATCATTAGGAATTAAGGCTATTAAAGAGGGGAAATTCGCTGTCTTATTAATGGCTGGTGGGCAAGGTACTAGATTAGGACATAAAGGTCCAAAAGGTACATTCTCATTTAATGATAAAAGTTTGTTTGAAAGACAAGCTGAACAATTACGTAATTTAACTGAAGAAGTAGGTACGCCAATTCATTGGTACATTATGACAAGTGATGTTAACCATAAAGATACGTTATCATTCTTCCTAGAGCATAAGTATTTTGATTATGACGAAAATTATATTCACTTTTTCAAGCAAGATCACATTGTAGCTTTAACTACGGAAGGTAAATTGATTTTAGACACTGATAAGCATATTATGCGTACACCTAATGGTAATGGTGGTGTGTTTAAATCATTAGAAAAGAATAATCTATTATCAGAAATGAAAGAGAATGGCGTTGAGTATTTATTCCTAAATAACATTGATAATGCATTAGTTAAAGTATTAGATCCAGAATTTGTTGGATATACTATAGAGAAAAATAGTGATGTTACAACTAAATCAATTAAAGCTTACGAAGATGAAAAAGTAGGTCGTATTGTTTCAGTTGATGGAAAAAAACGAGTGCTTGAGTATTCTGAACTAACTCCTGAAGACGTAAATAAACTTGATAATGCTAATATTGGTATTCATGTGTTTAAAGTTGATTTTCTAATTGATGCAGCATCTAAACCACTTCCTTATCATTTAGCTGTTAAAAAACTTAAGCAATTAGATGAAGATTTCAGCGTAGTTGAAATTGAATCATTAAAGTTTGAATTATTCTACTTTGATATTTTTCAATATGCTCAAACTTTCGCTACACTTCAAGTAAATAGAGATATAGAATTTAGTCCTTTAAAAAATAAAGAAGGAAAAGATAGTATAGAAACAGCTCAAAAAGATTTAGAAAATAATCAACTTTTATAAAAGAGGTATATGAATGGATCAAATAAATAATACGCAGTCTCATCCTAGAAAAGACGGGAAAGTTAAAGAAGCATTTAAAGATATAATGCCACTCTCATTTGGAGAGGAAGTAGGAAATGCAGTTTCTCATGGTATACCAGCATTTTTACTTTTATTCTTCTTACCGTACGCAGCTGTTGAAAGCTATATTAATGATGGTGCACTTAAATCAACAAGTGTATCTATATACATTATTAGTATTATGCTTATGTTCTTATCATCAGCAGTTTATCATTCAATGTCTTCATCTTCACCTCAAAAGTATATTATGAGAATCATTGATCATAGTATGATTTATATAGCAATTTGCGGAACTTATACACCAATAGCTTTGTCATTAGTAGGTGGCTGGCTAGGCTGGGTGATTATGGCTGTTCAGTGGGGTATAACTATTTGGGGAATCATTTATAAATCTACAGCTAAAAATGTAAATCATAAATTGAGTTTGGCAATGTATTTAATTATGGGATGGATGGCTGTACTAATGTTGCCAACCATTATAAATAAGACATCTTTAATTTTCATGTTATTTATAATGATTGGCGGTATCAGCTACACGATAGGTGCATGGTTCTATGCTCAAAAAAATAGAAAGTATTTCCATATGATATGGCACTTCTTTATCCTTGTTGCATCTATATTTCATTTTCTAGCAATTATGTACTTCATGTAGGAGGTCAAAATGAATTATCGTTTGTATTATAGTGTCCTTACGATTATTATTTTAATACAAGGTTATTTCTTTTATTATTTTGTATTTAGTGATGGTAAACAAGGCGGTTTACAGTTTATGGGATTCGTTTCTCTAATATTTGGATTGATTTTAGTCTATGTCATAATAATGCTCGTTAAACATCAAAGAAGAAATAATAGCCAAAAATTCAATGAACATATTAAAAAAGGTGAACAAAGACGGTTAAAATAATTTTAATAAGGACGACCAACTAAGGAAATGTATAATTAGTTGGTCGTTCTTTTGTTAATTTTTGAAAAAAGGGGTAAATATACAATATAAGATAATTTATCGATATGAATAGGGGGACATGATCATGTCAGATGAAAGAAAATTTGAATCATTCAATCGTGAAAAATTAAATAAAGAAGAAGAAATACAAGGAGAAGCGGTCGAGGACAGAAGCGGTCATAAAATTGATCAAGCTGATGACAATTTCTTAGATATGAGTCAAAGTGAAATTAAAGGTAAAAATCAAATTGAAAAGAAATTATTAGAGAAATTAGATAATCTGGTGCAACAAGGTGCTACATTAGAAAAGCAAGAAGAAGTAACAGACTTGCACAGAGAATGGCTTACTTATAGTTGGCCGAACTATACAGAAGATAGACATTTAGAGATCATCAATATGTATGAAGCGGATAAAAGATATCGTGATTATTTTGGTGAGGATAGAACACAAGAATTGATATTAGCAGTTAAGCATGTATTGAAATAAACTGAGTACATGACCACGAAAAGTATGTGCAAAAAAGTCATCGATTTTATCGGTGTCTTTTTTGCTTTTATATATGTAAAATTGACTTATGTTAATTTATAAGGAGATGGGTCTGGTGAAGAAGCTATTCAACAATGGAAAAATATATACTATGAATCATTCTGAAGATACATATGTAGGTGTTATCGTTAATGATGGAACAATAGAAAGATTATTAACACAAGATGATCTAAATGAAATCAATATAAAAGATTTTGAAGTAATAGATTTAAATGAGGGTACGATGTTCCCTGGTTTTGTAGAAACCCATATCCATGTGCTGGGGACAGGTGTATGGCTTTCATCTGTTATCCTAAACGGTGAAACAAATATAGAAGTCGTTAAAGATAAGATTAAGCAAAAAGCTGAACAGCTTGAACCTGGTGAATGGTTAGTTGCTGAAGGATATGATGAAAATTTATTACATGGCATTAGACTAGATAAGAACGATTTAGATGAGTTGTGTAAAGATAATCCAGTTATCATTAAACGAGTTTGCAGACATGCAGCAATCGTCAATACGAAAGCTTTAAAAAAATTAGATGTCAAAGATGATGTAGACAATCCTGTTGGTGGATCATATGAAAAACAAGATGGTGAGTTAACTGGCTGGATTTATGATACAGCTATGGAACCTTTTGAAGAATTAGCTTCTAACGAAGATGAACAATCGCTAACTAAACATTTACAAAATGCTATAGATTATTTATATCAATTTGGCATAACGGGATCTCATACTGAAGATTTAGGATATTACGAAGATTATAAAGATGTCTTGAACGCTTATAAAACAGTGGTTGGTGGAGAAGATCATCAAAGACCATTTAGAGTACGTTTGTTGCGTCACTTTAGTGTTTATGAACAAATGATGGATGAACAAGCTACTTTCGTTGATGGTTGGTTAGAACCAGATGCTATGAAATTCTATGCAGATGGTGCTTTTGGTGGTAGCACAGCTTTATTGAAAGAACCTTATTCGAACGACCCAGCTGGTGAAAATTATGGTTTATCCATATATACTCAAGAAGAATTGAATGAAAAAGTTCAACTAGCTAGAAAATATAATGGGGCAATAGCTGTTCATATGATAGGCGATAAAGCTTGCGAGATGGTATTAGATGCTATTGAAAAATATCCAGCACCAAAAGAGTTAAGAGATAGATTGATTCATATTAGTACTTTGAATGAAGAATTACTAAAACGTGTTTCTAAATTACCCGTAATATGTGATGTGCAACCTCAGTTTATTACGAGTGATTTCCCATGGGTGCAAGATAAAGTTGGAGATCAAAGAGCGAGATATTTATATCCATTTAAATCAATGTTAGATTTGAACATTATTATAGGTGGTGGGTCTGATGCACCTATAGAAACGCCTAATCCGATGTTAGGTGTTCATGCAGCTGTAAATAGACAATCTTATGGAGAAAACGGTGCATATTTCATTGAAGAAGCAATATCTATATTTGATGCAATGAGTTTATATACGACGCAAGCAAGTGAAATTGCACAAACAACTGATAGAACAGGAAAAATAAAACCTGGATACGAAGCGGATTTTACAGTATTAGATAAAGATCCATTTGAGACTGACCCAAAAGAGTTAGCGAATATACAAGCAATTAAAACGATAGTTAACGGAAAAATTGTTTACGAAAGAGAGTAAATTATGAGTAAGAATAAAGGAATTGTACTAGCATTAGTACTCATTATGTTTATGAGTGCAATTGAAACATCTATAGTGTCATTGGCAACGCCAACGATGCAAAGAGATTTTAATATTGAAACAGAAGTGGCATTAATTTTTACAGTATATTTAATCGCAGTCGTATTTATGACACCAATTGTTGGTGAATTAGTTAAGCGTATAAATATTAAATTTGTAGTTCTACTTGGAATATCAGTTTTTATAATTGGTAGTGTATTTTGTGGATTAAGTGAAATGACAAATAGTTTTCCATTGCTTGTCATTTCAAGAATTGTTCAAGGACTTGGTGCAGGCGTGATGATGACTTTAGGACAAGTTGTACCAAAGTTAGCATTTCCAATACCACAAAGATATAAAGTAATGGGCATAGTTGGAAGTGTTTGGGGAATATCAAGTATTGTAGGTCCACTACTAGGTGGTGCAATATTAGAATATTTAAACTGGAGCTTTTTATTTTATATAAATGTACCTATAGCTTTAATATCTATCTGGCTCGTTATTAAATACTTTAATTTTGAACAAGAAAAAGTAGAAAAAACGAAATTAGACTATAAGGGATTACTTATATTTTATGGTGTAGTAGCAAGTTTCTTATTAATAGTAGCTGAACATATACCTCTTATAGTAAGAGGGATTTGTTTCGTAATATTAATAGCACTCGCTTTTACTTTATATAAAATAGAAACAAGTATTAAAAATCCATTTGTTCCAATTGAAGCATTTAATAGGAAAATTATTTTAGTTCTATTTACCGACTTATTATATTCAACAATGTTAATGGGATATACTATTTTTATGCCAATATATTTACAGAATGAACAAGGTTTTTCTCCGCTACAAAGTGGTTTAACGATATTTCCAATGTCTGTCGGTTGGCTGTTTATTACATTTATATTAGGTAGACTAGATAAAATAAAATTAAAGTTTATTTATTTGTTGGCTTTCTTAGCAATGTTTGTTGGTAGTTTCGCAATTATAACTGGAGTAGAATGGATTGTAATTATTCCATTCGCTGTGTTTGTGATGGGTGTATCTTTTGGAACTGTATATACAAAAGATGTAGTAGTAGTTCAGGAAGAAGCACCAAGTCATCAGTTAGGATCAATGATGTCGATTTACACATTGTTCAAAACAATTGGAAGTACAACTGGATCATTAATAGTAGCTTCCATATATGTGCTAGATGTTCCATTCTTAACTTACGGTGTGCAAAATATTATGCTTTATATTATACTCGTCGCAGTAACATTAACGATTGCATGGTCCCTCATTTTTAAAGAAGCAAATAGGGATAGCATTTAACGAAGAATACAAAAGGGAGTAACAATGTATGAAAAGAAAAAACAAACGCTTTGATTTATTTCAATTATTGACGTTATTGATTATTATAAGTATCTTCACATTGTCTGGTGCAATTTTCATTGTGTTACTTTCTTTTGGTATGTTTGGCTTAAGTAGAATATTAATTTATTATGGTTTGGCAGAATTCAATTATAATAAAAGTGTGATAGATAACTTGTTTTATTATGGTAGTTATATTTTATTTGGTTACTTCACATTAGTTGCCATTGAATTTTTATTAGACAGATTCAAAAATAAATTGAATGATAATCCATACTTTAAAGGCATGACCTTCCATTTATTAACCATTACTGTTAGTACAATTATGTTTTATTTCACAGTGCATATTTATTATTCACAAATAAAAATTGAATTCTGGGTAATTTTAATTATTATTACGATTCTATATATATGTACTGAAATCTTTTATCCAGATAGTAAAAATTTAAATAGATGAAACATTTATTTTGATTTCCGAAATAAAATAGTGCATAATACCAAAGGTATATTTTAGAAGGAGTTGAAACCATGAATGTTCAGGATATTTCAAAAGGTAAAAGAAATCTAGTCGTAGCTGTGATGTTAGTAAGTGCCTTTGTGGCAATTTTAAATCAAACTTTATTAAATACAGCGATACCTGAAATCATGGTACATTTAAATATTGATGCTAACCAAGGACAATGGTTAATGACGGGATTTATGTTAGTTAATGGTGTTATGATACCAGCGACTGCATTTCTAATGGATAAATTTAATACAAGACCACTTTATTTAATGGCGATGTTATCATTCACAATAGGTACACTGGTAGCAGCACTTTCGCCTAATTTTAGTATATTAATGTTAGCGAGGGTACTTCAAGCAATGGGTGCGGGAGTTATGATGCCCCTTATGCAATTTGTACTCTTTAATTTATTCCCTAAAGAAAAACGTGGCTTTGCGATGGGTATGGCAGGTTTAGTTATTTCATTTGCACCTGCATTAGGACCAACTTTATCAGGATACTTAGTGGATAATTTTAGTTGGAGAAGTCCGTTCTACTCAATTATTCCATTTTCAGTAATAGCATTAGCTTTTGGTGCGAAATACTTAACAAATATTTCTAAGCCAAAAGATGTACATTTAGATGTACCATCTTTAATTTTATCAACAGTAGGATTTGGGTCATTACTGTATGGGTTCAGTAGTGCAGGATCATTAGGATTTACTTCAGCTACTGTTATCATTACATTGATCATTGGTGTAGTTACATTAATAGTATTTATATTCAGACAGTTAAAACTAGAAACACCATTATTGAATATAAGAGTGTTTAAATATAAAACATTTGCACTAACGACAGTTATAGGTGTATTTTCAATGGTATCTTTAATTGGACCATCATTGTTGATGCCAATGTATATGCAAGATGCTAGAGGATATACAGCACTCATATCAGGCCTGTTATTATTACCAGGTGCAATTGTAACGGGAATCATGTCTCTTGTAACAGGTCGTTTATTTGATAAATATGGTGCGAAATGGCTCGCTATTACAGGTTTCTCAATTATCAGTGTCACGACGTTGATGCTTGCATTCTTGAGTACCGATACGTCATTAGCATATTTGATTATCGTTTATACAGTAAGAATGTTTGGTGTTTCTATGATTATGATGCCAGTTAACACAGCTGGTTTAAATGCGATACCAAACGAAGTATTATCACACGGAACAGCAATGATGAATACTTTAAGAACAATTGCTGGTTCAATTGGTACGGGAATTTTAGTAACAATCATGTCAATTGGTGCTAAAAACTTTAATCCATCAAAAGAACAATTAGAGGTAGCAAGTTCTGGTAATAAAGCAGAAATATTACAATCTCAAGCAATGATACATGGTATTAATATTGCGTTCTTAGTATTAACAGTTATCGTATTCTTTGGAGTTGTACTTTCAATATTTCTTAAAACAGAGAAAATTAATCGAAACACTAGAATACCTAACCACTCAAAATAAGATTTTAAACAGGTTGAGACAAATTAATGTCTCAGCCTGTTTTTTGAACATTAAACTACCTATTTGTATAATTTTTTTGTTACACTAATTATAAAGATGAATAGATAAATATTTTAGAAGGGGAGTCGTAGCTTTGTTATCTGTAGAACAGGTTAAAGAACTTGTGGGAGCATTACATGATCCAATTGTGGATGTACCATTAAAAGAAACAGGCGGTATTATTGAGGTAAGCATTAAAGAAGAGAAAGAACATGTAAGTGTGAAGGTTGCTATTGCTAAGTTAGGTGGACAGCCTCAATTAGATTTACAAATGGAAATTGTTGATTTATTAAAAGAAAATGGTGCTAAAACAGTTGGAATAAGATTTGATGAATTGTCTGCAGAAGCACTAGAAAAATTTAAAGCAGTAATGGAAGAACAAACAATTGAAGGATTGTTATCTAAAGATAATCCTGTAGAATTTATAGCTGTAGCTTCAGGTAAAGGTGGCGTCGGCAAATCAACAGTAGCGGTCAATTTAGCAGTGTCGCTTGCAAGACAAGGGAAAAAAGTTGGACTTGTTGATGCTGATATTTATGGTTTTAGTGTTCCAGATATGATGGGTATTCAAGAAAAACCTGAAGTAGAAGGAGAACAAATCATACCTGTTGAACGTGAAGGTGTTAAAGTTATTTCTATGGCTTTCTTTGTGGAAGAAAATGCGCCAGTTATTTGGAGAGGACCTATGCTCGGTAAAATGATTACTAGTTTCTTTACCGAAGTTAAATGGGGAGAGTTAGACTATTTAATACTCGATTTACCTCCAGGCACTGGTGATGTAGCTTTAGATGTACATACAATGTTGCCTTCAAGTAAAGAAATTATTGTTACAACGCCTCATCCAACTGCTGCATTCGTAGCAGCGAGAGCGGGCGCGATGGCTAAACATACTGAGCACTCAATTATTGGTGTCATTGAAAACATGTCTTATTTCCAAAGTAAAGAAACTGGAAATAAAGAGTATGTATTTGGCAAAGGTGGAGGCACGAAGTTAGCAGAAGAACTTCAAACAACATTATTAGGAGAACTTCCTTTAAGTCAGCCAGAATGGGATGAAAATAATTTCTCACCATCTATATATAAAGAAAATGAAGATCTAGGTAAGGTTTATAGTCAAATTGCTAAAAATATAATTAATATAACAATGGAAGAGTAGTGCGGAGGTAAGCAAGTGACCTTAAAATATTTAATTCAATTTTATAGAAATACACTGCTTATTGGTGTTGTCGTTACATATTTATCATCTTTAATTTTTGGTTATGATAAAGTAACGAAGTATTTATTTGCAGGAGATATTGGAAACTTTATAGCGGCATCAGTATGGTTTATAGTAGTAGGTCTACTAGTTGCCACAATAAGTCAGTTAGCATATTTTATCTATTTGTTTATAAATCAGTTAGGTATCGGAATATTTGGGAAGATTTGGCCACATGTACAAATCGTTGTCACGATATTTGCTATATTCGATCTAGTCTATTTTAGATTTTTGAGATTTGGTGGCACTGATCAAATACTTTCATTTATTTGGCTACCTATAGTCGTTATTGTTTTTGCAACCATCACAAGCAATCTTAAAAATAAGCAATCTAAAAAGAATTTATGGATACCATCTATGTTCTTTATGATAGTTATGACTACTGTAGAACTTATTCCGTTTTTAAGAGTAGAAGATACAAGCTGGATTTATTTAACAATATTTGGTTTATTATTATGTAATGTTTATCAGCTTATTACATTGCCAAAATTTAATGCATTGTCTCTCGAAGAAAGAAAAGCGAAGAAAGCAAATCGTGAAAATAGCATTAAAAGCAAGTGATAAATGAACAAAAACACAAGATTAAAGGTTTATTACACCTTAATCTTGTGTTTTTTAATTTTTTGTAAAAAAATCGATATATATTATTGACTTTTATAAGACCACTTGATATTATATAAAGGTCGCTGAAAACGAC
>NZ_RXWZ01000012.1 GCF_003970575.1 Mammaliicoccus fleurettii | reverse complement strand
TCTACAATTTTTTCTTAGTCGATTACATTGTACTAAAGTGAGCTATATATGGCTCTTATTTTATTACACAATTATATGGACATATTCGATTTAATCTACAACTTGGTCAATCTCTTCGTTTAACTTCCGAATTAATCTACAACTTGGTCAATCTCTTCGATTAACTACTGACTTAATCTACAACTTGGTCGATCTCTTCGATTAACTACTGACTTAATCTACAACTTGGTCAATCTCTTCGATTAACTACTGACTTAATCTACAACTTGGCTGAACTCTTCTATTAACTACTGACTTAATCTACAACTTGGTCGATCTCTTAGATTAACTGCCTTATAAATTACATCTTATCCAATTTTTCAAAAAAAATTTATTTTTATCCCACTATCTTCATTGTATAAGGGACATAATTCTGAGAAATGTCCGTAAGAGGTGCTGTTAGGGACATAATTCCGAGTAATGTCCGTAAGAAATAGTGTCTAATGATCACAATCCAGAATTCTGCCACTAAGAACAATCTAACGTGCACAATCCAGAAATCTGCCAGTTAGCACACACTTAGCACACGACCTATAATCAATGCCTTCAAGTTCCACAATCAATCCTATCTTCACAATCCCATTTTCTCTACACAAAAAAGAGCTTAGAATAATATATTCTAAGCTCTTTTCTTTAAGTACAAAGGTCAATGACCTAAGTCTTAATTTATCTAATTTCTTTAATACGAGCAGCTTTACCACGTAAGCTACGTAAGTAGTAAAGTTTCGCACGACGTACTTTACCGCGACGTTTAACTTCGATTTTCTCGATTTTTGGAGTGTGTACAGGGAATGTACGTTCAACACCAACACCGTAAGAAATTTTACGAACTGTAAACGTTTCAGAAATACCGCCACCACGACGTTTAATAACTACACCTTCGAATAGTTGGATACGTTCGCGACTTCCTTCAACGATACGTACGTGTACAGTTAAAGTGTCACCAGCACGGAATGTAGGAATGTCCGTACGTAATTGGTCTTTAGTTACTGCTTCGATTAACTTATGATTACTCATTATTTTCTCTCCTTCTGACTATGTTCTTGCCCAATGTATATAATTCAATTAAATGCTAGCAGCGGATCATAGTGATATTGTGCTCACACACTTATATTAATATATCACATCGGGTAATTTGATTCAATCTATTTTTTATTGCTATTTAAGAATTTTTGATCTTTTTCAGTTAAAGGATATTGCTCTAATAAATCTGGTCTTCTCTGTTGTGTTCTCAATAAGGATTGTTGATGTCTCCAATTTTCTACGTTTGCATGATTACCTGATAACAATACATCTGGAACCTTTAATCCTTCATAATCTGCCGGTCTTGTATACTGAGGATGCTCTAATAATCCAGATGAAAATGAATCATCTTCATGAGAAACTTGATTGCCAAGTACTCCTGGTATGAGCCTCACAATAGCATCTGTCATAGTCATACTTGCAAGCTCGCCACCAGTTAATACATAATCGCCAATTGAGATTTCATCCGTTACACAATGCTCTCTTATACGTTCATCATAACCTTCGTAATGACCACATATAAAGATGATATGCTCACTTTCTGATAATGACTCTGCTTTTTGTTGAGTAAATGGTTCACCTTGAGGACACATTAAAATAACACGTGTCTTTTCAGTTTTATCCAAAGCTTCTAGGGCATTAAATATAGGCTCTGGCTTAAGCACCATACCTTGGCCGCCTCCATAAGGATAGTCATCAACTTGTGAATGCTTATTATTTGCATAGTCTCTAAAATTAACAGTGTTAAACTGAACAATTTCTTTGTCTTGTGCTCTTTTCATTATGGAATGATTAAGCACACCTTCATACATTTCTGGAAATAAAGTTAAATAATCTATTTTCATTAATCTAACAAACCTTCTAATGGTTCGATTTTAATTGTTTTGCGATCAACATCAACTAATTTAACAACATCTTCAATATAAGGTATTAAATATTCTTTATCACCTTTAACGACCCATACATCGTTTGCACCAGTTTCCATAATATCAACGACTCTACCTAAAGCTTCGTCTTGAACAAACACAGTACATCCTATAATTTGATAATAATAGTATTCATTTTCTTCTAGTTCAATCGATTCATTTTCTTGATCTTGAAAAATTTTGCAACCTTTTAAATGTTCAATATCATTAATATTATGAATACCTTCAAATGTTAATAAATGAAAGTTCTTGTGTATTCTATGTGATGCAATTGTAAAAGGAATTTCTTCGTTTTTATTTTTCACTTTTATAAGTTGACCTTTTTTAAAACGTTCATCTGTAAAATCTGAATCGGTTAATATTTTAAGTTCACCTTTAATGCCATGTGTATTTACAATTTTACCTATTTCAACATTCATTGAGCCAAGCCTCCTCAACTGTTTCTTAATTAACAATAAAAAAGAGCACCGAATAGGCACTCTTAATTAACTTCTACAAACACTTTCTTGCCATACTCGTTCATTGAACCAGACACAATTGTACGAATGGCTTTAATCATTCTGCCCTTCTTACCAATAATTCTGCCAATGTCTTCTTCATGAACGTCTATATTGAACGTAATGCTAGAATCTTGTTCATCTTTAGATATATTGATGTTCTCCGGATAATCTACGAGCGGTACTATAATTGTTTGTATTAATTTTTCCAATATAATCTACGCTTTACTTAGAAAGTTTAGAATTATGGAATTTCTCCATGATACCTTGAGTTGATAAGATATCACGAACTGTATCAGTAGGTTTTGCTCCATCAGCTAACCATTTTAAAGCTAATTCTTCATTAACTTTGATTTCTGCTTCAGGTTTAGCAACTGGATTGTAAGTACCGATTGGTTCGATAATACGACCATCACGTGGAGAACGTGCATCTGCTACTACTATACGATAAAATGGGTTTCTTTTTGAACCCTTACGTGTTAAACGAATTTTAACTGCCATGTTTAAAAAACTCCTTACTCATTTATAATTTATCTTCTACAAGTAAATACTATAACAGGATATAAATAGTTTGTAAAGTGTTTTCTCTTTACCAATTTAAATTTTACTAAAAAAGAAGAACGATGATGATTATTAAAGTCGTTAATCATACACCGTTCATCGTAATCACATTAAAACGGTAAGTTCATACCTTGGAATGGATTACTAGCTCTTTTGCCCTTTTTACCTTTTTTATTACTACCTGTAAATTGTTTCATCATTTTTTTCATATCGCCAAATTGTTTTATTAATCTATTAACTTCTTGTAAAGATCGTCCAGAACCTTTTGCTATACGACGCTTTCTAGAGACGTTTAAGATTTCTGGATTATTTCTTTCTTCTAAAGTCATAGAACGAATAATTGCTTGTACATTATCAATTTGTTTAGGGTCCATGTTAGCATTCTTCATGCCTTTCATTTTGTTTGCCCCAGGAATCATATTCATTAGATCATCTATTGAACCTAATCCTTTTACTTGTTCCAATTGTTCTAAGAAATCATCAAAAGTAAATGAAGAAGTTCTCATTTTCTTTTCTAATTCTTTAGCTTTCGTTTCATCTACACCTTCTTGGGCTTTTTCAATTAAACTTAAGACATCACCCATACCTAAAATTCTAGATGCCATACGTTCTGGATGGAATAACTCAAGTCCATCAAGTTTCTCACTCATACCTATAAACTTAATTGGTTTATTCGTTACGGAACGAATTGAAAGCGCAGCACCACCACGTGTATCACCATCTAATTTCGTTAATGTTACTCCGGAAACGTCTAATGTTTTATCAAACGATTCAGCAACATTTACTGCGTCTTGACCTGTCATGGAGTCTACTACAAGCATAATTTCATCAGGTGTAGATACTTCTTTAACATCTACAAGTTCATTCATTAACGCTTCATCAATGTGCAAACGACCTGCTGTATCAATGATTACGAAATCTAAATGCTCTTCTCTTGCATATTTCAAAGCATTTTCTGTAATTTCTTTTGGACTAACTTGATCACCTTCTGTATAGACAGGTATATCAATTTGTTTACCAACAGTTTGTAATTGTTGAATAGCAGCTGGTCTATAAACATCACACGCTACAAGCAATGGCTTTTTGTTATATTGCTTTCTCATTAACAATGCTAACTTACCTGCAGTTGTCGTTTTACCAGCACCTTGTAAACCAACCATCATAACAACAGTTGGTGGTTTACTGCTCATATTAATTTTACTATTTTCTCCACCCATTAACGAAGTTAATTCATCTTGTACAATTTTGATAACTTGTTGACCTGGTGTTAAAGATTGCATTACATCTGCACCTAATGCGCGTTCAGATACTGTGTTAACAAAAGATTTAACAACTTTAAAGTTAACATCCGCTTCTAACAATGCTAATCGTACTTCACGCATCATTGCTTTAATGTCTTGTTCTGTAACTTTACCTTTACCTTTGATGCGTTGCATCGTGGCTTGAAGTCTTTCTGATAACCCTTCAAATGCCATAAATTTCTCCTCCTATTCAAGAATTTCTAAGCGTTCTATTGCTTGCTTAAGTTCTTGATTATCTCCTGACAATCTTTTTAATTCGTCTATAATTGTTTGTCGTTCTTTAAATTTGTTAAAGAGTTGTAATTTAGTTTCATACTCTTCTAGTAATTCATCTGTTCGCTTTATATTATCATATACAGCTTGTCGACTCACATGAAAAGTCTCTGCTATTTCACTTAAAGCATAATCTTGTAAATAATATAATTCTAAATAATTACGTTGTTTTTCTGTTAATAAACCTTGATAAAAATCAAATAAGTAATTCATTCTCATCGTTTTAACGAGGTCATTACTTTCCTTCATTATGATCAACTTCTTCAGTAGTATTTTCAATATCTTCATTTGAATCAATCATGTCAGCGAATAGTCCATATACATAACTTTCCGCATCAAACGGTTGTAAATCGTCTAATTTTTCACCTAATCCAACATATTTAACTGGGATTTGTAATTCATTACGTATTGCTAATACAATACCACCTTTTGCAGTACCGTCAAGTTTAGTTAATACGATACCTGTAACTTGAGTGACTTCTTTGAATGATTTTGCTTGAGACAATGCATTTTGTCCAGTTGTAGCATCTAAAGCTAGTAATACTTCATGCGGTGCACCAGGAATGTTACGATCAATAACTTTTCTAACTTTTTGTAACTCATTCATTAAGTTAGCTTTATTTTGTAATCTTCCTGCAGTATCACAAATAAGAATATCTGCACCTCTATTTTTTGCAGCATTTACAGCATCATACATAACAGCTGCAGGGTCAGAACCTTCTTTTTGACTTATTACTTCAACACCAACTCTTTCACCCCATACTTTCAATTGTTCAATTGCTCCAGCACGGAATGTGTCACCAGCTGCTAAGACTACTTTTTTACCTTCTTGTTTATAACGGTGTGCTAATTTACCGATAGTTGTTGTTTTTCCAACGCCATTAACACCAACCATTAATATAACATTTAATCGGTCATCTTCAATGTTCATACGATCAATTTCTTCATCATCTTGTACATATATATCCACAATCTTTTCAACGATAACTTCTCTTAATTCAGATGTTTCAGTTATGTTTTGACGTTTCGCTTCCATACGTAGTTCATCTACTAATTCCATAACCGTGTTGAAACCAACATCAGCTTGAATTAACATTTCTTCTAATGCTTCAAAGAAATCTTCGTCTACTTTTCTATAAACTGCTAATAAATCATTTAGTTTATTTTGGAAATTCTCTCTAGATTTTTCAAGTCCTTGTTTAAATTTCGCACCAAGTTGTTCAGATTCCCATTCCTCAAATTCATCCAACGACATAAGTCCGTCATCAAATTGTACCGCTTCAGGATTTTCTTTTTCATTGGATTCAGGTGGTAAGTCTTGAACTGGTTTTTCTTCTTGAGTTTCTAATTCTTTATTCGTTTCTTCTGAAGGAGAAAATTTACTTTTTAATCTTTTAAAAAAACTCATGATTGTAATGCCTCCAATTCTTCTTCTTTAATTGATTTTAAGTTAACACTCACAAGTTTAGAAATGCCTGCTTCTTGCATAGTCACACCATATAAACTATCAGCGTAAGACATTGTACCTTTTCTATGTGTTATCACGATAAATTGCGTTTCTGCTTTTAATTTATCCAAGTATTCAGCGTATCTGATTACATTTTGTTCATCAAGTGCTGCTTCTACTTCATCAAGTATAACAAATGGAGCTGTTCTCGACTTCAATATCGCAAATAGCAAACTAATAGCAGATAATGCTCGTTCTCCACCACTTAACAATGATAAATATTGTCTATTTTTACCAGGAGGTTGCACAACAATTTCAACTCCCGCATTTAGAATGTCTTTATCAGTAAGCTGCAATTCTGCTCTCCCACCATTAAATAGTGATTTAAACACATTGCCAAAATGATGATTAACTTCATCAAATGTTTCTTTAAATCTTGTTGATACTTCACTATCCATTTCTAAAATAACTTGTTCTAAAGTTTCTTTAGCTTCTAATAAATCAGTTCTTTGATCGCTTAAGAAAGTATATCTTTCATTCACTTCTTTAAATTGATCAATAGCATTTATGTTTACATGACCTAATTCATCTATAGACATCTTAGTTAATTTCACAGTTTTTCGAGCTTCTGAAATATCTTCTGGCATTTCATAAAGTGACTGTGCTTTTTCAAATGTAAGTTGATAAGTTTCATTCAGATGTGACAATTGATGTTCTATCATAATATCAATTTTAGAATGTTTACTTACCATATCTTGAAGTCCGGTTTCTATACCAGAAATATTTTGATGTAATGTTTGAGTATCTTGTTCTATTTTCCCAATTTCTTCTTGAATCAATTTATACTTATCTTGTTGATCCATCATTTTAGTTTCAATTTCTTGTTTTAAGATAGTAAAATGCTGAATTTGACCTTCTACTTTTTCAAACTGTCCACTGCCTGTATATTCATCAGAATTAATTAATTCTAATTGATCATTTATTTTACTTAGTGTATGTTCTTGTTCATTTAAATCTTCTTTTAATCTTTTCTTATCTCGTTCTTTCAAACGGTTACGTTCTTTTTCGACTGCAAGGTTTGAACGTTTTTCATTCAATTCATTTTGGATAGTCTTTTCACTATCTTTATTATTAGATAATGAGGCATTGAGTTGATTAATATTTAAATCAATTTTTTCTAACTCATTTTTTATTGTAACAAGTTTATTTTTCTTTTCTTGTAATGTTTCTTGCCCTTTTACAAAATTATATCCATCATTTTTTTCAAACTCAAAAGTCTCATTTTCATCTTTCAAACGTTTTTCTTTAGCTAAAACTGCATCCAGTTGTAATGTTACTTCGTGTTCACTTGCTCTAAGTTCTGTACCTCTTTCTTGAGTTGTTGAAAGAGATTCTTCTAATTGCTGAATGTCTGCTTTTAATGATTTTACTTTTGATTCAATTTGCGTAGTTTGTTGCATGAAGTTTTGATATTTATCTTCAGTCGTTTTCAGTTCATCTTTTTGAGATAGCAAACTTGCTTTCTTCTCTTTACCGCCACCTGTCATAGCGCCACCAGGTGTAATAACATCACCTTCAAGGGTAACAATTCTATGCTTAAATTGAATTGTTCTAGCGATTTGATTCGCAGTTTCTAAGTCTTTGGCAATGATTGTGCTACCAAGTAAGTGTTCTACAATATTGCGGTATTTCGGATCAAATTGAACCCCTTCAGATGCTACTGTTATAAACCCATTATCTCCACTTATTTGATCGACAATATTTTGCGGTACAAAACGTTTTTTCACAACATTCATCGGTAAAAATGTTGCTCTGCCTAACTTTTTATCTTTTAAATATTTTATTGCAAGTCGAGCATCTTTTTCTTCTTGCACAATAATATGTTGAAGTGAAGCTCCTAAAGCTATTTCGATTGCAGTAGTTAATTTTGATGGTGTATCGATTATTTCTGCTACTGCACCTTCTATACCTTTTAAAGATTTTTCTTTTAATACATGTTTAACTCCAGAATAAAAACCAGAATACTCATCTTGCATACTTTTCAGAGTATTAATACGCGTCTTCATTTGTTCTGTATATCGATAAGCTTGATACAGTTTAGACTCAGCATCTTTATATTCTTGTTCTTTATTTTTCAATAGTGCGTGGTCTGATTTATATTTTTCAGTCGTTTCTTTAAGTTCATTTTCTACTTCATTCAATTTCTGAGTAAAAGAATCTTTTTCTTCCCAAACTTTTTGAAGTGAATCATATACTTCTTTTTGACGACCATCTAATCTAGATTGTTTTTCTTGATGTGTTGTTAATTTATCCTCTAAAAATCGAATATCATTATTTATATCTGATTGTTCAGTCATAAGTTGATAGTAACGATCTTTAAGCTGTTCAATTCTTTCTTCAAATGTACCTTCTTGATTTGAAAGCTGACTTTCTAGTTGATTTATTACTTGAACCATCTCTTGATATTTACTTTTAAAAGTGGATAATTCATCATCAATTTCTTTGATTTGTTCAGAAATTTTATTAATTCTCGTTTGTGAAGCATGCTTTTCTTCTTCTAGTCTTTCATTAGTTGCATCACTATTTTTTTGGCGCTCTTTTAATACTTCGAGTTGACCTGTAAATCGTTCTAATGACTCTGTAGCTTCTACTAATGACTTATTAGATTCTTGAATTTGATAAGAAATGTTGTCTCTTGCTTTTTTCTTTTTATTTAATTCAAACGTCATTGCATCTAGTTCATTTGTTTTTTGATCTTTTTGATTTTGATAATGCTCAATATCTTGTTCTAATTGTTTAAAATCTTTATTTAAACTTTCAATATCGTATACAGTCACTGTAATATCGCTTTTTTTCATTTCTTCTTTCAAAGCAATATATTCTTCAGCAATTGCTGCTTCTTCTCTTAAAGGCTCAACTCGCGCTTCTAAGTCAAATACAATATCTTCGACTCGATTTAAGTTTTGTTCAGTTTCATCTAATTTATGAGTAGCTTCTTTCTTACGTTTCTTATATTTTAAGACTCCGGCAGCTTCCTCTATTAAATATCTTCTATCAGTTGGTTTAGCATTTAACACTTCATCAACTTTACCTTGTGATATTATACTGAATGCTTCTTTACCTAAACCTGAATCTAAAAATAAATCTATAACAGATTTCAAACGTGTACGTTCCTTATTTAAATAATATTCACTATCGCCATTTCTATATAGTCTACGTTCAACAGTGATTGTATCTTCATCTATATTTAATTTTCTAGAATGATTATCTAGTGTTAATTTAACTTCTGCATATTGACATTTCTTACGTTCCTTAGACCCATTGAATATAACATCTTCCATCTTAGAACCACGTAAACTTTTGGCAGATTGTTCGCCTAGAACCCATTTTATAGCGTCCGTAATGTTACTTTTCCCACTACCATTCGGTCCAACAATAGCTGTTACACCATTATCAAAATCTACATGTGTATGTTCAGCAAAAGATTTAAACCCATATGCATCTATTGATTTTAAATAAACCATAAACTACCCCTTATTAACCATTATTCAGCGCTTTTTTAGCTGCATTTTGCTCTGATTCTTTTTTCGTTCTACCTTGTCCAGTTTCTAAAGGATTACCATTTAACAATACTTCTGAAGTAAATAACTTATGATGAGCTGGACCACTTTCATCTAACAAATTATAAGTAATCGTACCTTTATTGCGACGATGCATAAACTCTTGTAATTCAGTTTTGTAGTCTCTGTTAGCCGTATAACTGTCATCTATAACATGTGGATATACAACTTTATTTAAAAATACTTCTACAGTATCAAGACCTTTATCCAAATATAATGCACCAATAAACGATTCAAAAGCATCAGCTATAAGAGAAGGTCTTTCACGTCCACCCGTTTTCTCTTCACCTTTACCTAATAAAAGTAATTCATTCATATTCAAACTCATTGCAAATGTTACAAGTGATGGTTCACATACAATTGATGCGCGCAGTTTAGTGAGCTTACCCTCTGGAAGTAATGGGAATTTCTTATACAAAAACTGTGACACCGTCAATTCTAACACCGCATCTCCTAAAAATTCTAATCGCTCATTATGACTTAGTTTATCAAGTTTAAAATCATTAATAAAACTAGAATGAGAGAACGCTTGTACATATATATCATAATTTCCAAATTCGATATCGACTTCATTCATGAACTCATCGAATCTGGCTTTAAACTGGGTTATGATTTGTGATTTATTTTTAAACATGCCTTTCCTCCTTAACATTATGTTTCCTATCTATTTTACGTTATATTTCATAAAAAAAAAAGAATATTATCATAAAGAACAATAACAGTTCATAATCTATATACATATTACAAATAAAGGAAAGAATATAAACATATATCTAATAGAATGCGTAAAAAAACTGCCAACAAAATATAAACTTTGTCGACAGTTTGAATTAATTAACTTACATTTAATTAGTTTGGTCTGATAAACCACATTTCACTTTCGTAATCGTGTGTAACTCGCTGAGCAACCTCAGTCTTATCAGTTCCACCACCATACCAATTTTGATCAAGACTTTGGAATTGCATTAAGTTTCCATCAGCATTACCATTTAATACAATTGCTGTATGACCTGCTCCAGAACCAAAATCTCCATTAAATACTACAATATCTCCAGGTTTTGCAACAAATGAAGGTGAATTCTTATAAACTGTAGCTTCACCACTAAAATTATTAGCAGTTGGAATATCTTTTGCATAATCACCGTGTAAACCATGACCATATAAATAATTCCAATAGTAGTTCACAAGATCAAAGCACTGCCACCCATAATAGCCATCAAAATCCCAGCCCTTACCTTCTAATGAATAAATATAATTCATGGCAGCCGTTGAAGATTTCGCAACTTCTTTTTGGACCTTGCTCGATTTTTTATCATAATCTCTATGTTCAATTTCTACGTTCTGTATCTTAGGTGTTTTGTCTTTAGATGTATCACTACCGCCGCCATCTTTAGCATCAGCATCCATATTCATATTCAGTGCAGTCAAACTCGTAAATGCGATCGCTAACAATAATTTAGACTTAATTTTCATACATCCCCTTTAACATTATGTATTAAATATTCCTATTTGGAATATTAAAACATTTTAACATATATAAAGTATACTGGATATATTATAAAT
>NZ_RXWZ01000116.1 GCF_003970575.1 Mammaliicoccus fleurettii | reverse complement strand
CATTCTCAATTATAAAATGTTTGAGTATTTTGTCAATGAAAGGTAATAATAAAAAATAATTGCAAGCTATTATATTGAGTATTCTTTTTATATTATGTTTAGTCATATTTGACTAAAATAGAATAAGAAAATCCCACTAGAACTGTTTCATATGAAACATTCTAGTGGGATGGAAGTAAAACATGAAATACAGGACGATAAAATAAATTAGCGATCCAGAAATGAGAAATACAGATTCACCTGACAGAGCTCTCATATTGTCGATATAATTTATTTATTTCTATCTGTTTTTTTGAATTAGAAGCTATATTAAAATGATAATGATGAATAAATAATATTATCGACGTTTATGATGAGAAAATTTTTGAAAAAATTAGAATAGAAAATAGGGTTTTAGATCTAGGAGGATTTTTATGTTTAAGTTATTTTTTATATTTTTAGTTGTGTTTGTCGTTTATTATTTGTTTTTGAAGTTATACATTATGATTTCAAAGTTTTTAAAGAAACAAGAAGGTATTAAAAATAACTATATAGTAAATAATGTATTACTTTCATCAAAGAAAGAAATTGATTTTTTTGACTTTATAATTATTTTTGTGATTACTTATATTGTTATTTATAGATAACCATTACTTGTACACCATGACTTTATGGGATATCTTTTTTTTGAAAAGTTTGTTGTTTTAATAGGAGAGTATAGATTCTTATTTGTTAATTTGGGTTTATTTATTTTTCTTATCTCGATAATAAGGGTAACTATAGCCGGCGAGGTTAGTTACCCTTAAAGTTTTGATATATCTGGTTTAAAGTACATTTTCTAGCATGCTTATGTCATGTTGTAGGTGTCGATTCTTCAAAATCTATGTTAATATTTAATTGAGTCATATATAGTCACCTCTACAATTTTTTCTTCGTCGATTACATTGTAATAAAGTGAGCTATATATGGCTCTTATTTTATTACACAATTATATGGACATATTCAATTATCGACCCGAAAACGGAAAATCCGGACCGATAAATAAAATTACCGGTCCAGAAATGATAAATACGGACCGATAAAAAGAATTAGCGGTCCAGAAACGCAAAATACGGACCGATAAATAAAATTAGCGGTCCAGAAATGAGAAATACGGACCGATAAAAAGAATTAGCGGTCCAGAAACGCAAAATACGGACCGATAAAATAAATTAGCGGTCCAGAAACGCAAAATACAGGCCGATAAAATAAATTATCGACCCGAAAACCCGAAAACGCGATATTCTAATTAAAATCTATGATCAATATGCAATGCCAACGCGTGCTTTAATATATTCATCTGACGATATTTGAGCATAAGCGAAGTCTGCTGTATCTGGTACGGATATTTTCACAGCATTATCTGGTAAATAATTTTGTTCAACGCGGTATTTACCAATCCGTTCTCCGTCTGGTAAATAGGTTGGGCACACAATTGTCCAATCTAGTGAAGATTGATTTAACAGCTCATACACTTTATGGTGCTCAGCTGCAGCGCGTGTAGTTTTTCTTTTTGATTCGTTTGATTGATAGCGTAACAGGTTACTTTCTGTTTTACTTTGTAATATTCCTGCAGTTCCTATTGTGATGATGCGACGGATGCCTTCTTGTTCCATTTCTTCAATAATCATCGGCATAACATCTGTTAATGTTGTTGAACCATCTGTACCTAGCGCGCTTATCACTACTTCATTTCCTTGTATTGCTTCTTCCACATCACGTTTATTTAAGGCATTTCCTTCTATAATATTTAAGTGTTTATGTGTGTGTGCTATTTTTTCTTTATTTCTAACTAATATTGTCACGTCATGTCCGTCGTTAAGTGCATGATCCAATATTTCTTGACCAACTCTTCCTGTTGCACCAAAAATTGATATCTTCATGTTCTTTATCTCCCTTGTCAGTAGTTTCTCATATTCATGTTATTAAAAATCACTTATATATGCTACATAACAAACTTATAAAATATACAAGCTGTAGTTAATCTATGTTTTATATTTTATCGGAAAAACAAATTACTTTATTTAAAAGGTAATATGCTAACGAAAATCGGTTATTTCATACGAATTTCTTCTATTATATATGTTTATTTTAGGATTAGCGGGGAACTTCTATACCAAGAACATTATATTGCATATTTTTGATTATTGTAAAAACATTATACTAGTATTATATTTAGTTTGCTGATTTTTTAAAAATATTTTATTTCATTTATTATATGTTTCATATTCAACGCAGTCTCTACAAACTATAGAAAATAGGTGGCTATATGAAATTTATTTTTGCACTTGTTATAACTTTTTTATTTAGCACTGCTTTTTCATTTAAAGATGTAAGTGCAGAAAGTATTCAAGAAGGTGTTTCGGTAGACATTGCTAGAAAAGAATACTCATTAGAGTCCTTAAAACAAATAGTCGATACTATTCATGAAAATAATGGACAATATCTTCAATTGCATTTTTCTGATGATGAAAATTATGCAATCGAGTCAGATTATTTCTCGCATCAAGGTATTCCAAATGAAAATTATTTAACAAAGGCAGAAATAAAATCACTTATAGCATACAGCAATGAGTTGAATGTAATGGTAGTTCCAGATATTGATTTTCCTTCCCATTCAAAAGCTCTTTTATCATTGATAAAGAATGAGGATAAAGATTTGTATAATCAAATTATTAGTGACTATAGTGATAATACGTTTGATTTTTTCTCAAATGATAAAGCTTTAGCTATAAGTAAGCGACACATAGGTGAAATAACAACATTATTTAATCAACCAAAATATAATGGCCAGCAAAGAATAGTATTAGGTGGAGATGAAGTGCCAGGCGGGGATGCTTACCAAAGTGATTTTATAAGTTATATGAATAACATTGGAAGTTACGCTGCAGGGCAAGGTTATGAGCCTCAAATGTGGAACGATATGATTTCGCATGAAGGGATTAAGTCTTTAAATGATACGTTCTCAATTTTATATTGGAAACAAAATGAAAACAGTAAATCAGATTTAACTGTAGAAGATTTCGCGGAATATGATTTCAAAATATATAATTATAACTTTTATTCATTATACTTTTTACCATCGAATCAATTTACTAATGCAGATATCGAAGAACAAGCTGATTACATAAGTTGGGCATATGCATATAATAAGTTTTTCTACACTAATGAACCTTATCAAGAAGTAGACAGTGACAACGTGAAAGGATCAGCCTTATCATTTTGGGGAGAAGATGCATTGAATATGTCACAAACAGAATTGATTAACCAAGAAATACCGTTAATAAAAGCTTATTTCAGTTCGTGAAATAAGTTGAAATGTATATAAAAAAATAACTACTCCCAAAAATGATGGGAATAGTTATAGTAAAAAATTTTCATAAATTAATCTGATGGGGATTCCAACCTTTCTATAATTTCTTTTATTGTGTCTAATTCTTCTGACAAGTTGTATACATCATCAGAAATTTTTTGATTAATTTCTTGAGACACATATAATAAATCATCACTAATATCTTCGTAATAGTCTTTCCCATGTTTCATGACCATTGTTAAACCTCTTCCTCTACAAATTCTATAATTGTAATACCCGAAAATTATAGACTTCTAACAAAAACTGTAAATAAAAACTTTAAAAATTTTTAAAAAGTTATTTCATCTTTTCTTTTTAAATCAAATTATACATAATTAAAAAGGTTTTGAAAACAAATTTAACCACAAATGTATTTAAATTCATCATTTAAATTATCTTATTTATATAAAATAATCATATATGAGCGGGTTGTTAGTTAGCACTTCATCAGTTAAGAGTAAATATAATGACAAGAGGCTGGGACAAATTAATTTGTCCCAGCCTCTTTACACATCAAATAATCAAAACTTAAGTCATGTGTTTATTTGGTTGTGAATGCGGTAATAAAAAAATGTATTTATTTTTCTTAATTTTGGATACTATTTAGCAACAAATTAGCTTGTTGTTCGAATTCTTTTATAATTTTTTTCGGGGTTGTCGCTGATTGTACGAAGGCTTTTTTATAAAGCCAACCGTTTACAAACATATTAACAAATAACACGAAATCGTCTTGATCTATTTTTAGTTGATTATACGAATGTATTTGTCTTAATTTATCACTAAAGACGACAGCAAATTTATCGTTATATTCTTCTATATCTTTTGTGAAGTTACATGGCGCAAATGATAATTGTAAATAGAATTTCACCATATAATCAGAATCATATATATATCTTCGAAGAAAGGAGAGAAGTTCTTCATGTAAATTATCTGATTGTGTATTAATGTTTTCAATTAAGCTTAGTCCTTTTTTCATACACTTTTCTAAACATATCCCATAAAGGTCGTCTTTACTTTTTATATAGTTATATAAACTTGATTTTTTGACACCTAAATCATTGGCAATATTATTTAGTGATGTTCCATAGTAACCTTTCTCAGAAAAGGTTCTCATACTTATTTGGATAAGTTTCTCAGATGTATTATTCACTGCCATTGCCTCCTTTATTTCATATGGATAACTATACATCAAAATTAGGTAAAAATCATCTGGTATAGCGTTTACATTTCACTCAATAAATTACGCATTGCCTTTTTTAAATAAGATGATATAATTATCTGACAAACTACCGGTCGTTAGTTAGGAGGAAAATTATGGAATTATTATTGATGTTTTTTATTGCTTATCCCATTACTATGTCGATTTTTTGGATAATTGGGACATTAATTTATTATATTTTTATCGAAAGGCGTTTAAAGCGTAAAAATATTAACTACCATCCGTCAGAAGGTATCTCGTTTATTATAGCTTGTTATAACGAGGCCGAGACAATAGCGGACACGATTAAGAATTTAGATGGATTATCTTTTCCACTGAAAGAAATTATCGCCGTTAATGATGGTAGTTCGGATCACACGAAAGAAGAACTGTTAAAGCTAGAAGATGAATATCACATCAAATTCATCAATTTAGAAGAGAATAAAGGAAAAGCAAATGCTTTAAATGTTGCAGCTAAACTTGCGAAATATCCATATTTGATGTGTGTGGATGCAGATACAATTATCGATGACGATGCACCTTATTATATGATTGAAAGTTTAGTCAATGACGCTTCAATCGGTGCAGTGACAGGTAATCCACGTATTCGTAATAAGTCTACATTGTTAGGCAAGATTCAAACGATTGAATATGCAAGTATGATTGGAAGTATTAAAAGAGCACAAACAATAAATGGATATGTTAATACAATATCTGGTGTATTCTCGTTATTTAACAAAAAAGCATTACAGAAAAATGATTTCTGGGATACAGATATGATTACAGAAGATATTGCTGTGTCATGGAAGTTTCATTTATCAGGTTACAAAATTAAATATGAACCAAGAGCGTTATGTTGGATGCTTGTACCGGAGACATTTAATGGACTTTGGAAACAAAGAGTAAGGTGGTCTCAAGGAGGGCACGAAGTTATATTAAGAGATTTTAAAAACATGCTAAAAGTACGTAATGTTTCATTATCGTTACTATTTCTTGAACAAATTCTCTCTGTAGTTTGGGTGTATGGAATAGTTGTCATACTAGCGTACACACTTCTCCAGTTAAACTTCTTGGATTATTATTTTTACGATTATCAATTAAACATTTTTCTACTTTCTGCCTTCTTACTTACATTCGTTAACATTATACAATGTACACTTTCATTAATGATTGATAGTAGGTATGAGCGCAAAAATAATTTGTTTGTTATTTTCTTAAGTTGGTATCCAACATTTTATTGGATAATCAATGCGTTAGTTGTGATTGTTGCTTTTCCAAAAGCACTAAAACGTAAAAAAGGAGAGTTTGCTACATGGACAAGTCCAGACAGAGGGAACTTAAAAGAGTCAAATCAAGATTAAATATTTATAGAGAAACAATCGTATTTATAGCATCAACAATACTTTGGTTATATTGTGTAACAGTTTTATTTGTAATGGTTGGGTCGTTATTACCTTACAATAATCATTTTATCCAAATGGTAAGAGTGATTTTAAATATTGACAAAGGTGATATCTTTACAATCTTTAGCTATTTCATGATAGGGTCAGCAATCATCGTCGTTTATTTAATGTGTACATTTATCTTTAATGTTAAAAGAAAGAGAGTTTTACCTTATGATGAAATGTAAAAGATTTATGATCGTTTTTTTGTTGTGTTTATTTTTGTATCCACATGATGATGTTACTTTTGCTAAAAAGAAATCATTGGGTGGAGAAGAGAATGGCTGTCTAGCATTAAATTATCATAGAGTCAGAGAAGATACATGGATTGATAAATTATTATCCGCTTTCTCAAATAGTAAAGAATTGAAAATTTATAGCGTTACAGATACAGAATTTGAATCACATATTAAGTGGTTGAAAGAACATAAAGCTCACTTTGTCACTTTAGATGAGTTTATAAAATATAAAGAAGATGGCAAATTCCCTAAAAATTGTGTTTGGATCAACTTTGATGACATGGATGAAAGTATATACGACAATGCTTTCCCACTTATGAAAAAATACGATGTACACGCTACAGGATTTGTCATAACAGGTAAAGTAGGGTCTGATGATTTTCACAATATTAGTCTTTCGTCTAAAAAAGAATTGTTAAAAATGAAACGCAGTGGATTGTGGGATTTTGCATCACATACACATAATATGCATTCAATGAAAAAGAAGACATCAACACTTATTAAATCAGCTGAAACAACAGGTATTAAGAAAGATATGAATAAAAGCACACAATATATTAAAGACGAATTAGATGGTAATACACGGGCTATTGCATATCCATATGGTCAAATGAGTGATGAAGTAGTTGATCAACTTAAAGCAGACACTTCAATCAAATATGGGTTTACTTTGAAAGAAAAAGCAGTAGTTGCAGACAATGACAACTATATTATTCCAAGAGTTATGGTAAGTGATGATGCCTTTAACAAACTCGTTAAAAACTGGAAAGGATTTAATCATGAATAAAGGAAGACGCATAGAATTTATATATTTAAGAACATTTCTCTGTTTATTGATCGTGTTAACGCATGTCCTGACAGAATTTAGTAATACAAACGAACCAGATGATAATCAAATCCAAGTACTATATTGGATTAGAATGATATTAATCATCGGGACACCTTCATTTATTATATTATCTCAGCTATTAACAACTTTAAATTATAACGAGAAACTAAAGGCAGGATATTTAAAATCACGCTTAAAATTCATTTTACTACCATATCTTATTATGGGTGCATTTTATAGTTATTCTGAAAGCCTTAAATTAAATAATTCATTTCTAAAACAATTTTTAGAGAATGTTATTCAAGGTAATTGGTATGGTTATTTCATTATTATCATTATTCAGTTCTTCTTATTAAACTGGTTGATTTATCGAATTAACTCTAAAATATTGTATTCAAAATGGAGTCTCATCATAGCATTTATCGTCAACACAGTCTATTTATATAGTCATCAAAATATAGACAGCGTAACGAAATTTGTGGAGACATATTATCCATTTAGTCCCGAAACATTTATAGTTGGTTGGATATTCTACTACTTCTTAGGCTCATATTTAGGGCATAATTACGCTAAAATAAAATACTTTGTAAGTAAAAACATCGCATTAATTATATTTTTAACAATAGCAGCATATTTAACTTTTGAATTAGTAGGAGATCACGATTACTGGATGGTAAGTAGTATGGATTATCGCATTTTACTATATATTAGTTTTGCATTTTTACTACTGATCAATTTCAGTTCGCAATTCGAAACATTTATGTATAACTCAGTCGAGATCCTAAGTATGTATTCATTCTTTATATATTTATTACATCCAATCATACTTGAATATATATTCCAATACACAAGCATATTCCAAGAAAAAACAATTATATTCATACCAGTATCCTTACTCTTTATCGTAGGATGTTGTTTAGGCGTTGGTATATTATTAAAAGAATTCCATGTATTCAAGTTTGTAATGGGAAGACAACCTTATAGTAGGCAAAATTGCTGATAAGGGTAGTGTTAAAAGCAGTACTAAGTAAAATTGCTGATAAGAGGTGCGTTAAAAGCAGCACTAGGCAAAACTGCTGATAAGGGTATCTATAAAAGTAGATTTGATTACAAATTAGAGCTTAAGACATAAATATCCTAGAACTTTAAAAAGAGCAGAAATTCCTTATTAAAATTGAATTTCTGCTCTTATTTTTGTATAAAAATGAATATTTGTACGATTTTGTAAAGTGCTGACGCCTGAGGGAATAGTATGAGTGAGAGACTACAGGCTCGAGCCATACCCTAGGCAAGCATGCACGAACAAAATCGTAAGATTTTATATAAATAGTTATTGGTAATGATTTTGTAAAGTGCTGACGCCCGAGGGAAGAGTATGCGTGAGAGACTACAGGCTCGAGCCATACCCTAGGCAAGCATGCACGAACAAAATCATAAGATTTTATAAAAACAGTTATTAATTATGCTGCTGTATAATGTTCTTTTTTAAGTTTGTATACGATGAACCCTATAATAAAGCCTATTACAGCTGGTAGTACCCAACCCATACCGATAGTGAAGAATGGTAAGCATTTTTCTCCAAATGTAATGACTACATGTGCAAATTTAGTATTCGCAATGAATTCTGGGCTAGCTTTAATACCATCTACAAATGAAGCAATCATTGTGAAATAAGTTGTAAATTGGTAAACGATTGTTGAGTGATTAAATAATGAACTAAATAGTGTTAGCAATATAATTGTAATCGCTAATGGATACAAGAACATCAATACTGGTGTTGAATATTCGATAATTTTTGTTAAACCGACATTAGCAAATACACATGATATAATGCTGACTACTGTCGCGAACATTAAGTAGTTTTGCTTAGGGAATAGGTCTGTAAATGTTTCTGAAAAAGCTGTGATTAAGCCGATTGCTGTCTTTAAACAAGCAACAATAATTATTAATGATAATAGGATTATTCCATAATCACCTAGGTAATATTGAGCAATTTGCGCTAATGCAATACCACCGTTTTCACTAGCTTTGAAATGACCTAAACTCATTGTACCCATAAATGCTAACAAACTGTAAATAACACCCATTAACACGATGCTAATAGTACCTGATTTAAAAGTTTCTTTCGCAATGTGATTTGGATTTGTAACACCAAGCTTTTTAATTGTTGAAACAACAATGATGCCGAAAGCAAGTGCTGCTAATGCATCTAACGTATTGTAACCGTCTATAAATCCTTTTAACAATGCGCTGTTTTCATAATCAGCACTAATTGAAGCACTAGAAATATTACCAATCGGATTAATGAAAGCTAATAAAATAAGCACGCCTAACAATACTAAAAATATCGGGTTTAAAAATTTGCCGATATATTCTAAAATTTTAGATGGTTTCTTCGAGAAGAACCAAGCAACTAAAAAGAATAGAATACTAAATATTGATAAATATAACGTGATAGATGATTTTGAAATGAATGGCGTAAAAGCAATTTCAAATGATGTAGTCGCAAGTCTTGGTAATGCATAAAATGGACCAATGACTAAATAAAGTAAAATTGTAAAAATATAAGCATATTTAGTATTTACTCTTGTTGCTATTTCGAATATGCCATTCGTCTTAGAAATGCCAATTGCAATAATACCTAAGAAAGGCAATCCAATCGCAGTAATTAAGAAACCTAAGTTAGCTGTAAAAACATTTGCACCAGCTGTTTGACCTAAATGTATTGGAAATATTAAATTTCCTGCACCGAAAAATAAGCCAAATAATAATGACCCTATATATAGATTTTCTTTGAAACTTAGTTTGTTTTTCATAATAATGATGTGTTCTCCTAGTCTTTTTTCGCTTCCACTAGCTTATATTTTACAAGAGCGGAAAGTCAATAAGTGCTAAGAAATAAATAGTGTATCTATATACTATCTTTAATTATTTCTCATTTCATAAAGCAATGCTTGAGCGGTTTCTAAATTTGGTTTGTCCATATTTTTAAGCGCTTCAGTTATGAGATTTATTTCGACACCTTTTGCACCGATTTTAATCGCTAAAGATTTGTAGTGTAAGTTCATATGACCATGTTGTATACCTTCAGAAACGAGTGCACGACATGCAGAGAAATTCTGTGCTAAACCGACTGCTGCTACAATATGAGCTAACTCTTGTGCTGATTCAACGTTTAATATGTCTAAAGTAACTTTAGACATCGGTAAGAGATCAATACTACCTCCTATAATACCAAGCGTTAAAGGTAGCTCTATTGTCCCTACAAGACATTGTCCTTCTCTATCATATTTCCAAGTAGTTAAACTTCTATACTGACCATCTTTACTAGCATAAGCATGCGCACCAGCTTCAACGCTTCTTGTATCATTACCTGAAGCAAGTACGACAGAACTTATACCATTCATAACGCCTTTATTGTGTGTTACAGCTCTATATGGGTCGATATGAGCTAATACAGAAGCTCTTTCCATACGATGTGCAACTTCTTCGCCACTCATATTACTTTTTTCTAAATCAGATACAGCGATTTCACCTTGAATGCTTATAACTGAAGTTGTTGAATAATTTGATAAAATACTCATCAATATATCAGTGTCGTCTAATTGTTCTTCTAAATAATGTGCAATACCTTCAAGAATTGTATTGATGATATTAGCACCCATTGCGTCACGAGTATCGATATATACTTTTAATGACAGCATACCTTCTTCTGGAAATTCATCAGTTTCGATTTTTTGATATCCGCCACCTCTTTTTAAAATAGATGGATAGACTTGATCAGCCATTTGGTGTATTTCTTGTTCTAATTCAAGGATGTCTTTAGATAATTGTGTAGTGTCTGTTACATTATCAAATACAATTTGACCTAATTTAATATTGTCGCTTTGAATGATTTTTAGACCACCGGACTTGTTAAATAATTTAGAGCCATAACTTGCTGCAGCTACAACTGAAGGCTCTTCAACCATCATTGGAACAGCATACGATTTACCATTCACAATAATTTCAGGCAATACGCCAACTGGTAAAGTCCCTTGACCGATTACATTTTCGATTAAGTTCTCTAATAATTCTTTATCTATTTCTGAATTGTTTAGTAATATTTGTTCAGATTGTTCTTGAATCCAACCATGTTCTTTTAATTGATTAATTTTTTCTGGTCTGGATAAGTGTCTGAAATCTTTTGTTAAAGGTTTCATTAAAGTCCTGCTCCTTTTTCTATCATTAATGCGATACCTAGGCCACCGCCAATACAAGCAGTCGCTATGCCAGTATGTTTATCTTCTTGCTTCAACGCATGAGTAAGTGTCGTAACAAGTCTAGATCCTGTTGAACCTAGTGGATGTCCTAAAGCAATCGCGCCACCGTATATGTTGAATTTCTCATCTGGTATGTTGAGATTCTTTTTCACAGGAATACTTTGTGCTGAAAAAGCTTCTGTCATCTCAACTAAATCAATATCTTCAATACTTTTTTCAGTTTTGTTTAACAAAGCTTCTACTGCATAAAAAGGTGCGTAACCCATGTATAATGGATCACAACCTATTTCGGCATGTTGTCCTAAAGTAGCTAAAATTGTATAACCATTTTCTTTAGCATATGCTTCGCTCATAAGAATTAAAGCAGAACCGCCATCACTTAAAGCAGATGCGTTACCAGCTGTAACAGAGCCATCTTCTTTGAAAATTGTTTTTAAAGTTGCTAAGTCTTCCATATTGCTTTCAGGTCTAATTAATTCATCAGAAGTCATAGTTTCACCATTTAGATCTTCTAGAGGTACTATCTCTTCGTTAAATTTACCTGCTTTTGTTGCTTTGTCAGATTTCAAATGAGAGTTCATAGCAAATTCATCTTGTTGTGTACGAGTAACTTCGTATTTAGTTGCTATTTCTTCAGCAGTTAAGCCCATAGCTATTTGATGAAACACATCAGTTAAGCCATCATGCATAAAGCTTTTTACTGGTGAATCACCTTTTTTAAGAATAAGGTCTGGTGTATTCGTCATACTTTCAACGCCGCCTACAGCAACAACATTTGCTTCTCCAAGTTGGATCAGTTGTTTACCTAAAATAATAGATTTAAGACCTGAACCGCAAACTTCATTCACAGTCATACCAGGTGTTGAATAAGGTAAACCAGCGTTAACTGCTATTTGACGTGCTGGGTTTTGACCAGTTCCTGCTTGAATGACATTCCCGAAAATAACGTTTTCTATATGATTAGGATCTAGTTGAATTTTGTTAATTGCAGATTTTAATGCAGCAGTCCCTAATTCTACTGCAGAGTAGTTACTCAACTTTCCTCTGAATTTTCCTACAGGTGTTCTTTGAGCACTAACTATTACAACTTTGTTCATGTTTATGTTCTCCTTAAAAAATTTATTTATTAATAATTGTCATTAAATATGTTATTTTGATATGATTTAACTATAAAATAACATATTGAGAGGAAATTATTATGGCAATAGGTATTGATAAATTAGATTTTTACATCCCAAATTTCTATGTTAGCATGGATGATTTGGCAAAAGCTCGTGAAGTAGACCCAAATAAATTCAAGATTGGTATTGGCCAAACAAAAATGGCTGTTAATCCTGTGAGCCAAGATATTATATCAATGGGTATTAATGCAGCTCAAGATATTTTATCTGAGCAAGACAAAAAAGATATCGATATGGTAATCGTAGCTACTGAATCGGGAATTGATCACTCAAAAGCAGCATCTGTTGAAATACACAATCAATTAAATATTCAACCTTTCGCGCGTTGTATAGAAATGAAAGAAGCATGTTACTCTGCTACTGCAGCAATACAACTTGCAAAAGATTTCTTATCCAACAATCCTGGTAAAAAAGTTCTTGTTATCGCATCAGATATTGCACGTTACGGATTAAATTCAGGTGGCGAACCTACACAAGGTGCAGGAGCAGTTGCGTTATTATTAAGTCATAATCCTAGAATTTTAGAATTAAATGACGATAGCGTAGCATATACGAATAATGTATACGATTTTTGGAGACCAACTTCTGAAAAATATCCTGTCGTAGATGGCGCTTTATCTAAAGACGCATATATCGAATCATTTAATACAGTTTGGAATGAATACTCTAAACGTACTGGATATACTGTAAACGACTTTGAATCATTCTGTTTCCACGTACCATTTACTAAAATGGGGGAAAAGGCTTTCAAGACTATTTTAAACGAAAACGTAGAAGATTCAATCAAAAATAGATTAATGGATGCTTACCAAGAATCAGTATTATGGAATAGAGATGTTGGTAACATTTATACAGGATCATTATACTTAAGTTTAATTTCGTTATTACAGAACCACACATTCCAACCAGAAGAGAAAGTATGTCTATTTAGTTATGGTTCAGGAGCAGTAGGAGAAATCTTTAGTGGTTCAATCGTTGAAGGATATGACAAAGCATTAGATAAAGAGAAACACTTAAATATGCTAGAATCTAGAGAGCAATTATCAGTCGAAGAATACGAAACATTCTTTAACAGATTTGATAATCAAGAATTTGATTTCGAACGTGAATTGACACAAGATCCATATTCAAAAGTATACTTATACAGTATAGAAGACCATATCAGAACATATAAGATAGAGAAATAAACTAGTGGCCGATTGTGCTTGATGAGCTTGGGACATAAATCCTAACTCGAAATAAATAAGCATATCACTAAACTGATTTTTTAAAGTTTACAGTGATATGCTTATTTTTTTATCTTACGATTTTGTACGTGCATGCTTGCCTAGGGGTATGGCTCGAGCCATTAGTCTCTCGCACATACTATTCCCTCAGGCGTCAGCACTTACAAAATCGGTTGTAATTTTCATTTTTATACGCATTCTTACTGAGATTATACTAATAAGAGGAATAGTAAAAGCAATTCTAAGTAAAATTGCAGATAAGAGGTACGTTAAAAGCAGTTCTAGGCAAAATTGCAGATAAGAGGTTTGTTAAAAGCAGTTCTCAGTAAAATTGCAGATAAGAGAGTCAAGTCCATAATTTTGTGTAATATCTTTAGATGTAATCAACCATTGGTTTTTCTAGGGTATTAACAAAATATATATGCTTGGTTTTT
>NZ_RXWZ01000115.1 GCF_003970575.1 Mammaliicoccus fleurettii | reverse complement strand
AAAAATGGCCGAATCCATAGCTTAGCTATGAATTCGACCAAAAATCCATTTTTATTATTTAGTTGTCTACTTGACAGGGTACAGTTCAGAGCTCCCAGGCTTAATTGTGCTATTCTAGTCCTAATTTTTCTAATCCTAATTCTTCTACTGTTAGCCCTTCTGTGAAGAAATCTCTTTCTAAAATGGTTGATGCTATTACAATGATGGCATCTATATTTGGTGTTGGTACACCTATTACTTTACCTAGACTTGACCAAAGTACTAAACCAAATGCAATGTCCTCTGTTAAATATCTATTCTCTACTTCGTTTGGACCATTAATTTGTGAAAATACTGGACTTGTATTGAATAATTTATTAAGTGGTTTTTCTTCATCATCTTTTGATAAGTAGCCTCGTTCTATACGAGCGCCTTTTGCTGTATTTAACTCGAACCCTAACTTTCTGCCTAAAGAAAGTCTTTCTAATTCTACAGCATGTAATAGTTTAACTGTATGTGGTGTGATCCCTTCTTTATATAATGAGAAACTATCTGCATAATCTATTCTCCCTACGTTTAAAAGTGTCGGTCCAGGATGTACTTCTGGATTACCATTTTCTAAGTTAGTCTTCCATAGACTTTCTTCTTTAACGACGTAAGGATAGATTTTTTTAATAAGCTTAAAGCTTTCTGTTAAATAGCTTTTATCATATGTTGAATAGTGTACCTTCTTAACATTAAGTGATAAGTTTACTTCTGCTTTATCGTAATCGACTCGTGTCCCATAAGTTAATGTATTCAACTCTGCAAATTTTGGCATCACATCAATATGTTTATGTTCCAAAACATTGATGAATCGTATAGAACCCATTGCTGCAGCTATATTAAATAGAATAAGCTGTTTTTCTGTTATAAATGGCGCCATCGTTTTAGCGTAGTGTTCGATGAATGATGAAGGGATAATCATTTGAATAACTTCTGCATCTTTCAATACATATTCCATATCATCACTGACATCTGTGAATTTTACGAAGTTCTTTTCCCCTTCATTATTAAAATCAAACCCTCCTCTTTCAATTGCTTTATCGAATTTATGGATAGATTGATTTCGGCAATATAATTTCACCTCATGTCCTTTTGAAATCATATCTAAAGCAGCTGTAACTGCACCATTACCAGACCCTACTATTGCTATTTTCATGTTATCCTTCCCTTCTTTAAATGATGTAATTTGCCTTTGATTTATATATACCCAGGAAATTTTAACATAAAAGAAGCGTTCATCGTAGCACCTCAGAAAAAATGATTAGAGGCTAAGACAATTCATTTGTCCTAGCCTCTAATTACAATTGATATTTAGTTAATTTGTTTGTTTCGCTTTTTCTTCTATTGTTTGAGTGATCACACTAATAATTGTATTGATATCATCTTCCTCAATTACAAGAGGTGGCGCTAAACGTATAATGTTACCTTGAGTTTCTTTACACAAAACGCCTTGCTCATTGATACTTGATACAATTGATTGTGCATTCTCATTTAATTCAATACCGATAAACAACCCACGTCCTCTCACTTCTTTTATAATTGAACTGTCTATATTTTGTAATCCGCTTAATAATTTTTTGCCTAGTTGTTCTGAACGTTCTGGCAGAGATTCATCTATAAGTACATCTAAAGATGCAATCGATACCGCACATGCTAATGGATTACCTCCAAACGTCGAACCATGTGTCCCTGGTGTAAGTACTTGCATAACATCATCGTTAGCTACAACAGCAGAAATAGGATATAATCCACCACCTAAAGCTTTACCTAATAAATACATATCTGGCTCTACTTCTTCCCATTCCATTGCAAACATTTTACCGGTTCTACCTAATCCAACTTGAATTTCATCTGCAATGAGTAATACATTGTGTTGTTCACATAATGCTTTAACATCTTTAATGAAATTTTTAGGTGGTATATTTACGCCACCTTCACCTTGAATAGGCTCCAAAATGATTGCAGATGTTTGAGGAGTAATGAGTGACTCTATTTGTTCTATATTTCCAAATTCACTGTATTTAATATTACCTGCTAATACACCAAATCCTTTTTTATAACTTTCATTTGATGACAGAGATAATGAACCAATCGTTCTACCGTGAAAATTGCCTTCCATTGCTATAATCTCTGCATCATCTGCGTTAATACCTTTAACATCTTGTCCCCATTTTGTAGCGACTTTAATTGCTGTTTCTACTGCTTCTGTACCAGTATTCATCGGTAAAACTTTATTTTTGTTCGCTAATTTACAAATTTTCTCTTCCCAAACACCTAAATTATCACTATACAATGCTCTAGAAGTCATCGTAATTTTTTGGCTTTGATCAAGAAATGCTTGTATGATTTTAGGATGACTATGACCTTGGTTAAGTACAGAAAAACCAGATACACAATCTATATATGTATTTCCATCCGAGTCTTTAACGTGTGCGCCTTGTCCTTCAGTCAAAACAATATTTAAAGGACTATAATTATTCGGGCTATACTTTTCTGTTAGTTCAATAAACTGATTCATTTAGTACCCACCTTTTATAATAAATATACTTAAATTCGTATTAATATTCATAATCATACATTTATTTTGTATATAAGTCAAAATAAAAAGAGAAGATTTTCACTTCTCTTTTAAGGAATGTATTCAAATGACAGTCTTATAGTCATTACTAAAATTTGCTTTTACCATGGCAATTAAACATAATATATTAATATAAACCGTTCAAAAAATAATTGTCACGATTTCAAAGTAAAGGAGCAATATTATGATTATTAGACAATCGACAATTTCTGATTTAAATCAATTAGTAGAATTAAGAAAAGCTCAATTAATAGATGAAGGATCCAATCCAACACCTAATATTGATCACGATTTAGAACGCTTTTTTACTGATGCATTAACTGATAAATCTCTATATCAATTGCTTGGAGTTGAAAACGACACAATCATCGCTAGCGGAGCAATTGTTTATTATCCATTCCCTCCGTCATTTACTAATCCATCTGGCGAAAGAGCTTATGTTACAAATATTTATACTCATCCAGATTATAGAGGTCGTGGTATTGCACAAACAATCATTAAAGCACTCATTAAAAATGTAGAATCTAGAAACATTAAGAAAGTTTTCTTAGCTGCTTCAACTTTAGGCAAACCCGTCTATAAAAAACTTGGATTTGAAGAAGCGCCTGAATGGATGGAAATCAATTATGATTTATAAAAAAGATTAAGCCTAATTTAACTAATTAATTTTAACCCTATTGTACTTGCTAATATAAGACCAATAAAAAACATTCTCTTTAAATCTTTAGATTCACCATAATAAATAATTCCTAATAAAGCTCCACCCACTGCTCCAATACCTGTCCATACTGCATAACTCGTACTCATCGGTATTGTATGCATTGCTATTGATAAACAAACAAAACTCAATGAGAAGAATAATACTAATCCTAATAAAGATGAAATATTATTACGTTTTGCATATATATTTATAAATAAGACACCTAGCATTTCAAAAAGTCCTGCCATTACTAACACTATCCATGCCATTTTATGCTACCTCCTCATCATTTGTTACAAGTTTCAATCCAACCACACCAATAATTAATGTCACGATTAATATCACTTTACCTACAACTAAAGGTTCACCAAAGAATGCGAAATCTGCAATTGTAACGCCTGTTGCACCTAGTCCTACATAAACTGCATAAGAAGTCCCAACAGGTAATTGTTTAGACGCATTAATTAACAAATAAAAACTTACTACAATTGCTATAACCGTTAAACACCATTCAAACGTATTAGTAGCATGTGTAAGACCAACTACCCAACCTACTTCAAAAAGTGCACCAACCATAATTTTTAACCAATTCATTATTCATTCCTCCTTAAATAAAAAAGCCTAGGAAACTTATTAAATAAGTCTCCTAGGCTTTTATCCTTCCGTGTCACAAGTACATACTCGTGGCTTTCTCTCGGTCCAGGCTAACATTTTTGTTACGGAACCCTAGAAAGCTTTTATTAGATTAATTCGAATTATAGCAAATACATAATTTTAGGTCAACAAAGTATAATTCGTATCACTTAATTACAAATCACAACTCAAATCATATATAATAGAATTAATATATTATGAGCTAAAGCAATTGAGGTGAATGCATTGAATCAAACAGGATATCGTATCAAACAAAGAAGAGAAGAACTTGGATTTAGCACGTATAAATTAGCCAAACTTATGAACGTAAATCAATCAACTATTTCCAGATATGAAACCGGGCAAACGGCCAAATTGACACCAACAGTAGTTGAAAAATTAGCTATCGCACTCTCTACTACACCAGCATATATTATGGGATGGGTAAACGTTCCAGAAGCGTATGAAGACGAAGAAGATTCTCAAATAATAAATGAATCCATTCAACTCCTAAGATCATTAAACAAAAAGAAAAAAAGAGAAGTTTATGAGTACATTCAAGAAATTTCTAAACAATAGAGGATTCTATACTCTATAAATTTTAAGGAGGCAATACGTATGAACGTAAACTATCAAACAGACGAAACACATGCTCATCAAACAATAACAACTAATATCCATTCAAATAAATCACATATCTTCAAGCTATTAGGTACAACCACAGGAATACAACAATGGTTTCCAGAACTATCATTTGAAGAAGAAAAAGAAGGCAGTCGTTTAGTTTTCGATTTAGGAAACAATCAATATGAGTATTTTGATATTACCAACTACGAATCAGACAGCCGCATAGCATATAATTGGGATCAAGGACATGTAGACTTCACACTAGAAGAAAACGGAGACACAACAACTCTAACATTCAAAGAATCATTACCTTACACATTCCAAACCATAGCCAATGACTTTACAGGATGGTATTTCCAAATACAAAGCGTTAAAAAATCAGCAGAAACAGGACAACCACTATCAAAATCAGACTTTGATTTCGAATCAAAAACTAAAGAAATTGAAAGTTCATTAAAAATTGACGAATAATGAGCTAAAAGTAGTAAAATCAGATTATGGAAATGTATAATAAAACCCAATGAAGTTTTAGGGACATAATTACGAGTAATGTCCCTAAGAGCAACTATAAAAAATAAGCATATCACTGTAAACTTTAAAAAAGCAGTTAAGTGATATGCTTATTTATTTTAAGTTAAGATTTATGTCCAAAACTCTTCATTATTTTATAATCTCCATATTTTCATACTAATATAAACAATAAGAAAAGCTACACCCGCAAATATAACCGGTATCATAATTGCCATAATCCTATCTTTACTTTTAACTTTCTTAGTTCTTTCTCTTATTGTTTTAACATCTTTACCTTCCATATGATCCAAAATCTGGCTAAAAGTTTTAATGTTATGTTTTGCTTTAAATCTATCAATTTTAAAACCATAAAACATACTGAGCAACCACAATATAAAAGGTACAACCACCCCATACATACCTATAAATTTAACAATCGGCATTACAGTAATAAGTGCCAACAGTAAATATAACAACATCAGCCAAGTCCACTTATCAAGTTCTTTTCTATTAATTTCATTCTTCATCATATTTACGTCTCCTTTAACTAAATGATCTAAGGAAACATCGAAAATATTACTTAGCAGCAACAAAGATTCTATATCAGGATAACTCTTACCTCTTTCCCAATTGGAAATAGATTGTCTGCTCACAAATACTTTTTCTGCTAAATCTTCTTGAGATAAATTAAACTCTTCTCTTAAATGAATAATTTGCTTACTTAAGTTCATTTCGATGACTCCTTGTTATCAATTTAGTAAAAGACTTAAAATTAGTGTACCAAACAAAGTTTACATTGCACCAAAAAACAAAAATTATAATTGCAAAATATTTTTTGCAACGTTGTTATATCAAGGTTCAACTAAAAAGAAGCTGACAGTCCTTAGGCACTGAACCCCTAAAATGGGAACTTAATAAAAACACTATTTTCTAGGCTGCTAATTATTTGATTAATCTATTTGAACAGAACCCACATCACTCGTAATTTTCACTAAATTATGTCCAGAACCAACTTTTTTATTTTTCAATTCTGGTTGATTGATTTTAGTATTACCGACGTCTTGCTCAATATCTAAAAGCGTATTCTTTGGTACTTCATTATATATTAATTTGATAGAACCTGTATCTGTCTTAATATTAATTGGTTTATCCACTGGTACACCATTTATTTCAATTGCTCCTGTGTCAGTTTTTAATTTACTACTTTCAAAATTTATATGATGTAATGAAATTTCACCTGTATCTGAACCAACTTTTAAATTTCCTAATTGAGAACTTGAAATATCTATTCTACCTGTATCCACTTCAAATGTTGAAGTTTCAGATTTAATATCTTTAACATTTATTTTGCCTGTATCTGTTTTTACATTTAAATGATTTAATTTTTCCGGCACTGTAACTTCAATTTGATTATGCATATTTCTAAAAAAATCAAAATTTATGATGTCATATTGATTTTTAACATTAATATTTAAATTATTGCCACTAACTTTTGAACTCACTTGTAAATCGTCTTCACTTCCTACTGACTTCACTTTAAATTGATTACCTTTTTTAATTTTTATAGCTGCATCTCTTCCGTTTACGTTTATATTTTTTATATCGTTTTCGTAAGTTTTATTGACTAGCGTTTTTTCACTCGTGTTATTTGCTAACTTTTGCCCTTCTCGCAACATCATAACACCAAATATTATAAACAAAATCAATCCAACACTAAATAATAGCCATAATATTTTTTTCATGATTTAGCACTTCCTTTAACGATAGAAATATTCCATCGTAAATATTTTACAAACAGTTTGTACGACCATTTCGTTAATAAATAAGTGACTGTAAATATCATCAAACCTAATCCGAAGCTTGTCAGGACAACATAAAGATCAATTGGTTGTATCACATCAAATCCATTATAAACACCTTTTACAATCAATATTGCTGGGGTAATTAATAAAGATAATGTAGTTACAATAAAACTAAATAAAATAGAAATGATAATAACAATTGGTATTAAAATAACAAAGAAATTTAATATACTTAGTCCCATTACAGATATAATAGCTTGCCATACGTTTCTCACTTTATTATTTGTTTCTGCTCTATCAAGTGCTAACGTCGCATTGATTTCTTTAGCAATCTCTTTAGGATTTCCAAGCTCTTTAGCAATCATGTCTTCAGATTGTCCGTCTTTTATACCACTAATAAAATGCGTTTCATATTCATCAAGAATATCAGCACGCTCATCAACCGAAACATTCTTCAAGTATTTATTTAGTGTGTTTAAATATGACTTCTTATTCATCAATTTTCACTCTCCTCTAAAAATAAATCTACAGCTTCTGTGAAGCTTTTCCACTCAATTAACAAATTTTCTAACCTCGTAATTCCTAAATCCGTTATTTTATAATATTTTCTAGCTGGTCCTTCAGTTGAAGGTTTGTAATAAGTCGTTAAATAATCGTCATTAACTAAACGTCTGAGCAATGGATAAACAGTCCCCTCAGATATCATAATTCTAGGTGTTATTTTTTGAATTAATGAGTAACCATATTGGTCTTCTCCTTTAATAATGAGTAATACTATAAATTCGAGTGCACCTTTTTTAAATTGAATATTCATAATTTCCCTCCACATCATCCAGTACTAAACAATGTATAATAGCTGTTAAAAAAATATACCACACACTATTAAACATTGCAAGGTAGTGAACAATAAATAGTCTGTATATTTTTTGCAACGTTGTTATATCAAGGCTCAACTAAAAAGAAGCTGACAGTCCTTAGCTGTCAGCTTCTTTAATATTAAAGTGATTCCAATAAACTAATATATTTTTTCTTTTGTTTATTGGAAACATAGAATTCATATTTCCCTTTTTTATACCGAAATTCGTATTTAGATATTTGCATCTTATCCTGTAATGTTTCGA
>NZ_RXWZ01000114.1 GCF_003970575.1 Mammaliicoccus fleurettii | reverse complement strand
GATTAACTCGGCAGTTAATCGAAGAGATTGTGTAAGTTGTAGATTAATTCGGTAGTTAATCGAAGAGATGTTGTAAGTTGTAGATTAACTTGGTAGTTAATCGAAGAGATGGTGTAAGTTGTAGATTAACTTGGTCGTTAATCGAAGAGATTGGATAAGTTGTAGATTAACTCGATAGTTAATCTAAGAGATGGTGTAAGTTGTAGATTAACTTGGTAGTTAATCGAAGAGATGGGTAAAGTTGTAGATTAACTTGGTAGTTAATCGAAGAGTTTAGTAAGAAACAACTCACTATATATGAAAAGATAGTGACTAATGTGTAACATATTGTTGAAATGGTTGATTTAAATAACACAGAGCAAAAAAGTATTAGGCTTTCAAAAAGAATTATTAAAAAGAAGAGGGAAAATAAAAGATTTGAATAAGCTAAGTGTGATTGGAAATCGAAAAGAACACTTACAATATTCATTGTGTAGTAAAAAATTCTCAAAAAAATGAAGATGGTGTTAGAAAACTATATACTCAACTCATAGAATCTAAAGTAGAAGATAATAAAGAAGAATAAAGTAATAAAAGTGTAAGAAAGAAAATCTTAATATTTAACTTATGATGAGAGTATTTTGACTTACTCGTAATAAGACCATGCTGAGGTGATAAAGACTTCTTTACTATCTTCATTAACTGTATAAACTACCCTGTGTTGGTGATTAATTCTTCTAGAATAACGTTCCAAATGTTTGGGCTGTAACTTTTCAAAAGACTGATTTGGAAAATAGGGATCTTCCTTTAACGTTTCTACAATCTTTAAAAACGGGGTTTTAAGTTGTGATTGTTTGATTTTCTTTAAATCTGATTTTGCTGAGTTTTTAATAAAAACACTGTAATTACTCATTAGATATTATCCCAATCCAAGGCATCAATATCAGAATAGCCACTACTATCTTTTTCACGTTCTCTAACTTTATCCATAGTTCCTGTTGATTCAAGAAACAATGTTTCTTGAATGCTATTCCAATCTTTTTGTCCTATAATGACTGCATTATTCTCGCTTTTAGAGCCACTTATAAAAACGGGCTCATGACTATCATTAACCTGTTTAAGTAATTCATAGAATTCTTTTCTCGCATTAGTAGGCGTTTTTAGTTTTTTTACAATTTATTGATAGAATTTTGAGAAATATAAAAAACATAATAATTATACTGCTCTTTCTCATTTATCAAGGAAAGTCATTCTTTATTATTCTGTTGATCTTTATTTTTGTGCTCGCTTTTGCTCTCTTTATTTTCTTCAATCTCTACGGAACAACAAGATTGCTTTTTAGGCTTTAATTTAGAAATAGCTTTTTTAAATGCGTTTTTTTCCATTTTAACACCTCCTTATTATTGATTACTGACGCTACTTGATTCACTATTTATCCTTCTTAAATTTAAACAATCATATTTACAATTAATCCTGTAGCAATAGCTACAACAAAAATTGCGATAACAAATGATACAACAAATTTTTTCTTAAATAACTTAGATAGCAATACAACTTCTGGAATACTTGCCCCAGCACCACCAATTATCAATGCAACAACTGTTCCTAGCGACATACCTTTTGATACTAATGCTTCAGCTATAGGCAACATTGTTTCAGGTCTGATATACATAGGAATACCAATAACAGAAGCAATGAATACAGAGATAATACCATCGCCACTTGCATATTTAGTTATAAATGTTGCAGGTACGAACCCATATATAAATGCACCAATAAACACACCAATGAATAGATAAGGTAGCATTGGGTATAAAAATGCCCACGCATCGTTTAATGCTTGTTTAAAACGAGACCCTGTTTTGTTAGCAAAAAATCCGTCTCCTTTAACATTAACTCCTTTATAACTTTCAGCTTAATTCATTTTTGAAAATATTAGACCTGTTAAAATACTAAAAATTGCTAGTACTACAAAATAAACAACAGCAACTTTCCAACCTAATAAAGCCCATAACATAAACAACATTAAAGGATTCATTAATGGTGAAGCAATCAAGAAACTCATTGCCGGTCCAAAAGGAATTTTAGAATTTAATAGACCTGCGAGTATGGGTAGTGTGGAACAGGAACAAAATGGTGTAATAGCACCAAATACCATTCCAAATATATAATTAATCGCTTGGTTAGGTTTGCTCAAAAATCTTTTAATTTTATCTTCTGAAACAACTTGTTGAATTAGACTTACAATAAAGCTCACGATTATGAATAATATTAATAATTCAAAAAACAACATTAAAAATGTTTTTATGAAATCTATAATTGAATCTAACATTAGGA
>NZ_RXWZ01000113.1 GCF_003970575.1 Mammaliicoccus fleurettii | reverse complement strand
GTATTATATTTTATTTAATTTTTAAATTATTAATCTTTAAAAGTAATATACTATTATAGGGTTAATGGAAATGAAATATAACTGTAATACAAACTGCTGATATTAAAGTGTATAATTAGAAAGAATTAATACAATATAAAAAATGAAACAAGACGGGGGTAAGTTATTTTGAAGAAAAAGACAATAGCAGCATTTGTTGGTGCTTCTGTAGCAGTAGCAGTATCTTCACAGCAGGCTGAGGCAGCAACTTATAAAGTTAAAAGTGGAGATTCTTTGTGGCTTATTGCTGACAAACATAATACTTCAATTTCGAAAATTAAAAGTTTAAATAAATTAAGCTCAAATATTATTTTCCCAAATCAAGTATTACAAGTACCTGGGTCATCAAGTACATCGAATTCTAACACTGGATCTACTTCAACTACATCAACGACATATTATACAGTCAAATCGGGAGATTCATTATCTGCTATTGCAGGCAAATATGGTACATCATACCAAAAGATTATGTCATTAAATGGAATGAGAAATACTATTATTTATCCAGGACAAAGAATTAAAGTTAATGGAACAGCAACTTCTGGAAGTGGTTCGAATAATAGTGGATCGTCAAATACTTCAGGTAGCACATCTACTTATACAGTTAAATCAGGAGATTCATTATCTGCTATTGCAGCTAGATATGGCACTTCATACCAAAAAATTATGTCTTTAAATGGATTATCAAACTTCATTATTTATCCAGGACAAAAATTAAAAGTAAGTGGTACAGCATCAAACTCAGGTGGTAACACAACTTCTAATAATAACAGTGGTTATGTGCCACCAACGTTTAGCCATCAAAATTTGTATGACTGGGGTCAATGTACTTGGCATGTCTTTAATCGTCGTAAAGCTATTGGTAAACCAATTAGTACTTACTGGTGGAATGCTAATAACTGGGCAAGTGCTGCAGCAAAAGATGGTTATAGAGTAAATCGTACACCTGCTGTAGGATCAATCTTACAATCATCTGTTGGATATTACGGTCATGTATCATTTGTTGAGCGTTTAAATTCAAATGGTAGCATTCAAGTTTCAGAAATGAATTTTGCATCATCACCAGGTATAACAACTTATAGAACAATACCTGCTTCACAAGTATCTAGCTATAATTTTATACATTAAATACTCAAAACTGGGACACTTTGATGTCTCAGTTTTTATTTGTGTAAACATAGACATGAGTGTGAATGTCTTATACAATATTAATATTAATATGTTGTTAAAGAAGTAAATACAAAGTGCGTTTTTTCATAGAAAATAAAATCATGACATCATAACAATTTTGATTATGACAATCGATAATTATTGATATTAAGGAGTATACATATGTCTGAAGAAAGAAACTACTTTTGGTTAAATTGTGGATATAATAGATGGAATCATACAGAACCATTAGAAGGTCAAATAGCAGTATTTGAATCAGGAGCAAGCTTTAATCCTAATCAAGGATATCATGCTTTTAAAACTGCAAAACCTGGAGATAAAGTAATTTACTATCAAGTTCAAAATCAAGTAGGATTGTTAGGATTTGGAGAAATTGTTCATGTTCAATCAGGTGGCAATCAAAAGGTTAGCATCCACTTTAAATTTGAACAATCTTTAACGATGTTATCTATCGAGTATTTAAAGAGAAGTGAACAATTAGAACTAAGAATTAAACAAATTACAGATCAATTGTTTAATCGTATTTCTAAAGAAGAGTTCGAACTAATTATTGGGTTAGGACAAGGTGCTATTAAGATTCCTAGATATTTCCTATTATCTGAAGAAATCCAATTTGAAGAAAATGAAACTTATACAATATTTACGCATACTGTAAATGGAATTAAAAGAAATGGTTACATCTATTACACTCAGCTAGAAATAGGTGATCAGATTGTATTCTTAAATAGAAATGCTAATCACTCAATAATTGGAATAGGTGAAGTATCTGATAGTATACATAAATTACCACCACAGCCAGGTAGAACAGATTCTACATGTATTACAGTTAAGTATCATAAAGATATTAATCCTGTAAGTGTTGGAGATTTAAATAAACATCAAGCCTTAAAAAAATTATACTTCTTACAAGAAAATTCCAAACAATCAATTGCGAATTTAACTAAAGCACAATATGATGCAATGATAGATATGAGCAATGGGACGTATGAACAAAGTTCAAATCAACAGTACGAAATGTCAGTACCACGTGAGCAAGAAAATGAACATAAAAAAGATAAGCCTATTATTCTTATGCTTTGTGATAATAAAGAAGATGGTTTGAAAAAAGCTAAACATTATGTTGAGCGTGAACTTGCTAAAGGTATTTATACTGTAGGACACCCAGATTTTACAGAAGAAATGTTATATGGAAGATACTTGCCAAACGAAAGTGGTGCATTGTATTACAGAGAAGGATTCATCACAGGTCATATTACAAGTTCTGAAAGAGAATGGCTCGTTATTGACCAGTTTGAAAGAATAGATCCAGAAATATTCCAATTATTCTTAAATGTGTTAGATGGTAATGAAATGACAATACCTAGATATAATCACGAAGGAAAAATGGTGAAATGGAGTTTAGAAAAAGACTCATTCTATCATCATAATCCAAAGTGGCGAATGATAGGATTGTGCTACGGTTCAATAGAAGATATTAAAGAACAATATTCACATCAATTTTTAAAACATTGTAGAGTATTACATGTAGGTTAATAAGTATGAAGAGCTATGGATATAAATCCTAAATCAAAATAAATAAGCATATCACTAAACTGATTTTTTAAAGTTTACAGTGATATGCTTATTTTTTTATCTTACGATTTTGTACGTGCATGCTTGCCTAGGGGTATGGCTCGAGCCTGTAGTCTCTCACACATACTATTCCCTCAGGCGTCAGCACTTACAAAATCGTTGGAATATCTATTTTTATATAATCTTGCGATTTTGTACGTGCATGCTTGCCTAGGGATATGGTTCGAGCCTGTGGTCTCTCACTCATACTTTTCCCTCAGGCGTCAGCACTTACAAAATCGTTGGAATATCTATTTTTATTCAAAAAATGAACACTCCTTATCAGCAATTTTTATAGAACCTGCTTATACTGTATCTCTTATTAGCAATTTTGGTAGATCCTGCTTATAACGCACCTCATATCAGCAATTTTGGTAGAACCTGCTTATAACGCATCTCTTATCAGCAATTTTGGTAGAACCTGCTGATACTGTATCTTTTATCAGCAATTTTGGTAGAAGCTGCTGATACTGTATCTCATATCAGCAATTTTGGTAGAACTTGCTTATAACGCACCTCTTATCAGCAATTTTGCTGAAATTTGCTGATACTACACCACTCCATTTATTTAATATTTATCAATTTGGGTTTATTATTTACCGAATATTCTGTAAGATAAGAATATGATTACGTAAATTTTTATCAATAAAATAGCGAAGGGGTCATTTTATGGAGAAAATCGTAGCATTTTCTGATTGGTTATGGGGGTATCCAATCGTAACACTTTTATTATTATCTAGTTTATTTTTAACGTTATATTTAGGCTTTATTCAATTTAGACATTTCGGATATATGATGAAACAAACGTTTGGAAGTATTAACAAAGAGCCAAAGGGTGAGGGAACAATCACACCAAGACAAGCTTTAACATCTGCATTGTCTTCTACGGTTGGTGCAGCGAATATTGTCGGTGTTCCTACTGCTATTATGATGGGTGGTCCTGGTGCTGTATTTTGGATGATGGTTATTGCATTTTTAGGTATGGCTTTAAAATATAGTGAAAACGTATTAGGTATTCATTATCGTGAAAAGAATGATATGGGAGAATATGTAGGTGGACCAACTCATTACATGAAAAAAGGTTTCAAAAATAAAAAAGTTGGACTCATATTCTCTTTCGTATTCGCATTTGCTTTAATGATCGAACTTATTCCAAGTATTATGGTACAAGGGAATTCAGCAGCAAGTGCGGTTGAAGATACATTCAATATTGATATGGGTATTACTGGTATATTTTTAGCTGTAGTAGCAGCAATGGTTGTATTCGGAGGTATTAAGCGTATTGCAACATTTACAGAAATGATAGTACCTATAATGGTTGGCTTATACTGTATTATGGGCTTCATTATCATTATCATTAATATTCAACATGTACCGAGCGTTATCGCATTAGTAGTTGAAAAAGCATTTAATCCTGATGCTGCTTTAGGTGGTAGTTTTGGTGCAGCACTTGCAACTACTGTTCGTTGGGGCTTTGCTAGAGGTATATACTCTAATGAAGCAGGTTTAGGTACTTCACCAATTGCACATGCAGCTGCAAAAACAGACCATCCTGTAAGACAAGCGTTCTGGAGTGTAAGTGAGATCGTTGTAGATACTTTAATTATTTGTAGTACAACTGCATTTGTTGTACTTGTTACAGACGTATGGAAAGATGACGATGCGAAAGGACAATCTGCTGCGTTAACTGCAAGAGCGTTTAATAGTGCTTTTGGTACTTTTGGAAGTTGGATAGTTTCTATTTCAATGGTATTCTTCGTCTTCTCAACAATAATAGTTGTTATATATTATGGATCTAGAATGGCAGAATACTTATTTGGACTAACAGCTGGATTCATAATGAAAATCATTTATGTATTATCAATTGCACTTGGGGCATTTGGTGCAGGTACACAATTATGGAACTTATTAGATATTGCTTTAGCATGTATACTAATTCCAAATATAATTGCAGTTGTCATATTAGCTCCTAAAGTAAAAGAGTTAACTAAAGAATTCTTTACAGGTAAGGAATTTTATTTGAAAGATAAAAAAGGTAAATAGTATGATTCATTTAATTTAATACAGTAAAAAGATTATAACCAAAAGTGTTATAATCTTTTTTTATTTTAAAAATAAACGTTCATATATAGAATTTGTGAGTAACTCATAACGGTTGGCAAATTGACCACTAAAAAATACATAAAATGTCAAATAT
>NZ_RXWZ01000112.1 GCF_003970575.1 Mammaliicoccus fleurettii | reverse complement strand
ATGAAAAAGGTATTAAATATCATAATTTCAATTATGTTGATGATGCTTTATTCAATATTTTTATTCAAAACAGAAAACATTTCACTTATTTACCTGTAGCAGTATGTCGAAATTTTGAAATACCTTATGCAACAGACCAAAATTTACTGATTTCTAAACGTATCTTTATATCTAAAAAGAAAGATAACCAATTAAAAAATAAAAGTAAAACTATGTATAACTTTATCTTAGACTATTATCAAAAATATGAGATGAATTATAGAATTTAAAACTGCTAGCAAATAAGTTTAAAAACCACGAGGCTCGGGACAAATTAATTGTCCGAGCCTCGTGGTTTTATTCTGAATATATTTAGAATGAAGGTATTAAAGTATCTTTATGTTTCTCTTTTAAATATTTTTTCACTGCATCACTCTTCATTGCTTTATGTAATGCTTTAATTTTTTCGGAATCTTTATTGTCTTCTCTTGCAACTAATTGTATAGAAAAACGAGTATCAATATTTTTTTCTAGGAATAATGCATCAGCTGGTTTTAATCCAATTTTTGATATATATGTTGGATAATTATAAACGAGTGATACATCTGATTCGCTATACGTTTCTGCTAAATTGAGCAAGTCTACTTTTAACCATTTAAAATCTTTAGGATTATCTACAATATCTTTAGTCGTTCCGTTTACGCCAACGCCATCTTTTAATTTAATAAGTCCTTGTTCTTCAAGAATTGCTAAAGCTCTACCTTCATTTGAGATATCATTTGGAATAGCAACTTTTGTTCCATTTGGTATAGATTTTGTATCTTTATATTTCTTAGAATAAAACCCAACTTTTGCATCATAAATGGGTTGTATCGCTACTAAATTAGCTTTTCTTTCTTTATTGTATTTTTCCATGAAAGGTTTATGCTGAGCAAAACTTGCATCCGCTTCTTTACTCGTTACCATGTCATTATATGCAACGTTATCATTTACTTGTACAAGTTTGATTTCCCAACCACCTTTTTTAGCTTCTTTAGCTGCTTCTTTCACTACATCTGTCATTGGAGGTGCTTGTGAGGCTACTTTAATAACTTTATCTTCACTGTCTTTCTTATTTGCACCACAACCGGCAATCATAACACTAAACATCAATATCATAATAAATAAACTTTTTTTCATATCTACACTACTTCCTTTTGTCTAATTTTCGAGAAATATTATTCCCTAACATTTGAATGATAAATACACTGATAATAATGATAATAATTGAAAAGTACATAATTTCATTTTCATAACTTTGATAGCCGTATCGAATAGCAAAATCTCCTATTCCACCTCCGCCTACAATCCCCATAACTGTTGAATATGAGACCATACTCACTGCTGTCGTTGTGTAAGCTAAAATAATACCGCTTCTTGATTCTACTAAAATGAAATTCCATATATATTTAAACTTTGTTGCTCCTAATGATTCTGCTAGCGTCTTTATTTCGCCAGGTATATCTAGTAATACTTGTTCAACTAATCTTGAAAAGATCGCAATTCCAACAATACTTAAAGGAATGATGGAAGGATAAGGACCAAAAGCACTTCCTAAAATAAGTCTAGTTAATGGAATTAAACTGATAACAAATAATAAATACGGGAATGAGCGAATAAATGTAATCAAGAAATTAAAAGCCCAATAATAGTTTCTATTTAATTCTTTAATGCTTGGATTTGATAAAAACAAAGCTATCCCTAGAGGCAATCCTATTAATAAAGTGATGATCATTGAATACCCTAGCATGATACAAGTTTCTTGCAACGATTGGATAAGTTCTGGCATATAATAATTAATTTTTTCTAAAAACGTCATTCTTCAATACTCCGCTTCACGTTTTCTAAATAAGAACCTGTGTCCTGTTCAACACTTTTAGTTCTATTTTCAATAATATCTAATAATTGACCATCCTCCATCACACAAACTTGCTCACATAATTGTTTTACAACATTCAATTCGTGTGTGACAAAAATGATTGTTATATTAAATTCTTTGTTAATATTCTTTAACATTTTTATGATAATTTCAGTGTTATGTTCATCCAAACTACTTGTAGCTTCATCACATAATAAAATATCAGGATTTCTGACTAAAGACCGTGCTAATGCAACACGTTGCTTTTCTCCTCCAGATAATTGAGCAGGATAGCTATTTATTTTATCTTCTAATCCTACAAATTCAATCAGTTCATTCACTTTGTGTTTATCTTCTTTATTGATAATCTTCAAAGGTAATGCAATATTTTGATAAACATTCAAGTTATTCAATAAATTATAGTTTTGAAAAACCATTCCTATTTTCTCTTTATATTTTCTAATTATTTTTTTAGAAACATGATTAATTTCTTTATCCTCAAAAATAATTTCACCTTCAGTTGGTTGCTCTATAAAATTAAGCATTTTCAATAAAGTCGATTTCCCGGATCCACTTTTACCTACAATCCCTGTTATAGAACCTGGCTCTACTGTTAAAGAAAAGTTTTTAACAGCAAACTTATCATTATATTTCTTAGATACATTTTCTAATTTATACAAATTTATGCTCCTATTAAATAAATTTTCAACAATCTATTATCATTATCTAATAAATAAAATCGATAATCAATATCAATAAATTTTCAACGTCACTATTTCTCTTTCACAACAATGTAAAAAGTTGAGTCATTTAATCTGTTTCTAGTATGATAGACTTATAAAGAAGATATTATTTTCTAAAAGGAGCGAAAGTAAAATGAACGAAGCAGCAAAAACATTAGATGGTTGGTACAGCTTGCATTTATTCTATGCGATAGATTGGACTAGCCTTAAAACTGTACCAGAAGATGATAGAAGTACAATGATCAATGAATTCAAAACTTTCCTTGAAGGTTTAGAAACAGTTCATAATAATAAAGAAGGCTCTCATGCTTTCTATAACATCACAGGCCAAAAAGCAGACTTAATGTTATGGTTCTTACGTCCAGATGTTAAACAATTAAACGCTTTAGAAAATGAATTTAATAAATTAGATATAAGTGATTTCTTAATCCCAACTTATTCTTATGTATCAATAGTAGAACTTTCAAACTATCTTGCTGGTGATTCAGACGAAGATCCATACGAAAATCCACATGTAAAAGCAAGATTATATCCAGAAGTACCACGTTCTGAATATGTATGTTTCTATCCAATGGATAAAAGACGTGACGGTGAAGACAACTGGTATATGTTAGATATGGATCATAGACGTAGCTTAATGCGTTCACACGGTTTAATTGGACGTAGCTATGCAGGTAAAGTAAAACAATTCATCACTGGTTCAGTAGGTCTAGACGACTACGAATGGGGCGTAACATTATTCAGTGATGATATGTTACAATTCAAAAAATTAATCTATGAAATGCGTTTCGACGAAGTATCAGCTAGATATGGTGACTTCGGTGCATTCTATGTAGGTAACATTTTAAATATTGATGAATTAGATACATTCTTTCAACTAAACTAAAATTTAAACCGGATAGACTCGTGGGAGTCTACCCGTTTTTTTTTTTATTAGAGTGATGTGTCGTTTTCGGGTCGCTAATTTTATTTATTGGCCCGTATTTCGTGTTTTCGGGTCGCTATTTTATTTTATCGGCCTGTATTTCGCATTTTCAGGTCGATAAATTTTTTTATCGGTCCGTATTTCTCATTTCTGGACCGGTAATTTTATTTATCGGTCCGTATTTCTCGTTTCTGGACCGGTAATTTATTTTATCGATCCGTATTTTATCTATAATTATTCCCAAAATAGAAAAGAGGATTTCCAACACTGATAGTTGGAAATCCTCTTCTTATTTTATTTAACTAAATATGTTTATAAATAGTGTAACAATTGGAACGCCTAGTAAATCTATTAAGAATGCTCCTACTACTGGTACTACTAGATATGCTTTTGGTGATGCTCCGAATTTTTTCGTAATAACATCTAAGTTCGCCATCGCATTTGGAGTTGCTCCTAGTCCATGACCTATAAATCCACCGATCATAACTGCTGCATCATAGTTCTTCCCAAGTCCTTTGAATACTACAAACACTGAGAATAATACGATAAACACAATTTGAGCTAGAACAATAACTGTTAATGGTAATGCGAGTTGATAAATTTCTGTTAATTCAATACTCATTAAAGCAATTGATAAGAATAAACTTAATGAAACATCACTTACATGATTCGTAATTTTCATATCGATAATGTTTAAATTACCATAATCAGAAATATTTCTAATAATTACTGCTACAAACATTGCGCCTACATAAACAGGAATATTGATACCAGTTAAACTAGTAAACCCTTCACCGATATATGTACCTATAGCCATACATACTGCAATAATTGTAAATTGAACGATAAACACTGTAGTTGGGTTCATTCTACTATGTAAATTTTGATTGTATTCCACTTCACTATAATCTAATCCAGTATCTTTAGCAACTTCTGGTTTCAAGTCGAACTTTTTAATTAAGAATCTAACGACTGGTCCACCGATTAATCCACCAGCTACTAAACCTAGTGTAGCTGCTGCAAGTGCTGCTGTAACTGCAGAATCAACGCCTAATGATTCTAATGTTTGACCGTATGCTGCTGCATTACCATGTCCACCTTCCATTGACATAGAACCAGCTGTTAGTCCTAATAATGGTGGAATGTTTAATACTTTTGCTAGTGAAACCCCTATAACATTCTGACAAAATGCTAATACTCCACAAAAAATAAAGTACAGAATTAGCACTTTACCGCCAAGTTTTAATAATTTTAATGATGCACCTAAACCAATAGTTGTAAAGAATGCAAGCATAAAGAAGTTTTGGATAAATTCAGAATCCAATTTAATCGTTATAATATTTGTTGATTGTAATATCGCCACTAAAATTGCAAATAATAATCCACCAATTACTGGAGCTGGAATACATAAACGCCTCAAAATAGAAACTTTATTTACTACTGCCTCTCCTAATAAAAGTAGGACACATGCTAGCGCCAATGTTGTAATAGCATTGAGCTCTAACATTTCACATTCCTCCTTAAACAACATGTTTCATACAGTTGTTCTTTATATTTTTCAAGAAATCGTTTTCAAGCCATGAAGAACATTATACATATCAGTCAATAAAAAATCTACCATGCATTTTTTACAATAAAATATTTATTTAAATTAATTATTTAGCCATTAACCTCGCCTTTAAAGTTCTTTATAAAAATTCACTAAATTTTGAAATTTCCAATATACAAATCCGCTTTATCGTGTATATTAATTTATATACAGAGAAAAATTTCATTTAAATTATACATATAAGGAGTAGCTATGAAACAAAATCAAGAACAATCATTACAGAAATCAATCGGACTAATGACTGCTATTACAATTGTCGTTGGTACGATTATCGGATCAGGTGTATTCGTCAAACCAGCAGTCGTTTTAACACATGCAGGCACAAGTAATATGGCCATTCTTGCTTGGGTAGTCGGAGGACTCTTAACGTTAGCAGCAGGCTTAACAATAGCAGAGATTGGCGCTCAAATCCCAAAAACAGGCGGATTATATGCCTATATACGTGATATTTACGGACCCTTTTGGGGATTCTTAACAGGTTGGGTTCAAACAATTATCTATGGTCCTGCAATCATCGTATCACTTGTACTATTTTTTGGTATTCTCGTGACAAATTTCTTTAATATCAGTAATGATATGAGTGTTTGGTTTGGATTATTCGCGTTAATATTTTTAACAGCCGTTAATATTTTAGGTACAAAATTTGGCGGATTAATGCAAAATGTCACAACAATCGCAAAGCTTATTCCAGTATTTGCAATTATCATATTTGGATTACTTTGGGGCAATGAAGGAATTTTTGGGCAAGATGTAACATCATTAATTAAAACAGATGGCGAAATAAACTTTGGTCGTGCTGTCCTAGCAACTTTATTCGCTTATGATGGATGGATTATGTTAACGAACATGACTGGAGAAATGAAAAAGCCACAAAGAAATTTGCCACTAGCTATGTTAATCGGACTATCAATCGTGACACTCGCTTATGTACTCATTAATATCGCTGTATTCCATGTAATACCTGCTGCAGAATTAGTAGGATTAGGTAATACGGCAAGTGCAGAAGCAGCAAAAGCACTATTCGGTGATATAGGTTCTAAAATTGTAAATATCGGTGTAATCATTTCAATATTCGGTTGTCTAAACGGTAAAATCATCACATTCCCACGTATTCCATTTGCTATGGCTGAAGACGGATTATTGCCAATGCATAAGTACGTAGGATACATTAGTCCTAAATTAAAATCACCACTTGGCGCATTAATTACTGTGTTCGGAATCTCAATGGTATTAATCGTATTAACATTATTATTCCCAGATGTCGTAAACGCAGACTATTTATCAGAAGTAACAATATTTATTATTTATATTTTCTATATGATGGCCTTCGTCGGGTTGTTTATTCTCAGAAAGCGTAACAAAGATATTAAAAGAGAATATTCAGTACCACTCTATCCATTCATACCATTGTTAGCACTTTTCGGTGGAGCATTTATTATTATTAATACTTTAATCTCTGACTTTATGGGATCATTATATTCATTGATTATATTAGCAATAGGAATACCCGTTTATATGTATTTGAAAAACAAACAAAAAACAGACTAATATTTAGTCTGTTTCAGAGTGTCGACAAAGTCTTAGACTTTGTCGACATTTTTTTATGCGCATGCTTTCCGCGGGCATGTTCTCAGCCTGTAGTCTTCGAATCATGCTTTTCCCGCAGGAGTCAGCGCAAAAAAATACCAAATATTAACAAATTATTTTATAATATAGATGAAATTTTATTTAGGAGTTGATTCTATGTTAAATAAATCTACTGATAAGCGCGACCAATATGAAATGATTTCTGTTTCTGAATTGGTACCTAAAAATCATTTATTAAGAAAAGTTGATAAAGTATTAGATTTAAACTTCGTTTATGACCTTGTAGAAGATAAATACTGTTTAGATAACGGGCGTCCTTCTATTGATCCCGTAATATTAGTCAAGATATTACTTATTCAAAGATTATTTGGCATAAAATCAATGAGACAGACTATCAAAGAAATTGAGACAAATGTAGCTTACCGTTGGTATTTAGGGTTCAGC
>NZ_RXWZ01000111.1 GCF_003970575.1 Mammaliicoccus fleurettii | reverse complement strand
TTCTAAGGTTACAAAATTTAATAAAGGCGATCGTGTTGTCATTAATCCTACAGTTTCAAATCGTGAAAAAGAAGAAAATATTGATCTTTACGATGGTTATTCATTTATAGGTTTAGGTTCTGATGGTGGATTTGCAGAATTTACAAATGTCCCAGAAGAGAACGTTTATAAGCTACCAGATAAGGTTTCTGATAAAGAAGGCGCTCTTGTAGAGCCAACCGCTGTTGCAGTTCAAGCAATTAAAGAAGGCGAAGTTCTATTTGGCGATACTGTTGCTATTTTTGGTGCAGGTCCAATCGGTTTATTAACAGTCATAGCAGCTAAAGCTGCAGGTGCAAGTAAGATATTTGTTTTTGATTTATCAGAAGAAAGATTGAATAAAGCTAAAGCAATAGGTGCTACTCATACTATC
>NZ_RXWZ01000110.1 GCF_003970575.1 Mammaliicoccus fleurettii | reverse complement strand
ATCTAGATATTCATTAGAAAGATAAATATATAATATTTACAATATCTTAATACGTAATTAAAGAATCCCTAACAATTGAATTGTTAGGGATTCTACTATTTCATATGCAGATTTATGTTTTTAATAAATTGATGATATATTGTGTCACCTTCAAAATGGGCACTTCTTTGTTCACCATAACTTATAATATTCTGTATTTCATCACTATTATAGTTTTCAATAATATATGCCAATTGATTGCCATAACGCTTTATATCTTGCTGTTCTATTAGATAACCGTTAACTTTATTATCTATTAAAAATTCTGGTCCATAGCAACCTTTATAACTCACCACAATATTACTTTGATACATCGCTTCTAAAATGACTAATCCAAATCCTTCAACTCTAGATGGAACTGCGGTAATTTTACTAGATGCTAAAATTTTAGATAGTTGATTTGTAGTTGGTTTCAATTGAACGATATCACTTATACCATATTGTTGTATCATTTTTTTATAATGTTCTTTTTCTTGGCCATCACCGTATATTTCAAGTTGATAGTCGTATTTCCTCATAGTTTCTTGTATATGGTTAATACTTTCGATCAGTAAATCAAAACCTTTTTCTTGTTCAAAACGACCAGCAGCAGTAATAACATTTTGCTTTGCAATATCATATTTAGTTTCTTTAAGAATATTAGGTACTATTATAACCTTGGTTTCTGACAGTCCTTGCTGATAATCCATTTTATCTTCATTCGTCAAGGTTGTTACCAAATCTAGCTTATTATAAGATTCAAGAATGCTTTTTTGATATTGTTCATTATGCGCATGTAAATACATATGTTCCATACCTATTTTTAAGACATCACTTGGACCATAATCTGCAACAAGTATATTATAGCTTGCGCGTGTACCTACAATTATATCTGTATGAACATTTTTAATTTCTCGAATAATTTGTTTCTCTATATAATTTGAAAACTGATGTAACCCTGGCTCAGACGGATGTATTATTTTCGGTTTAAGTAAAGGTGTGAATTTATTCAATCTATTCATAAATATATTAGTTAAACCTTTAACTGTTTTGTTATACTCTATAATTGGTTTGATTTCAATTTTTTCATGCAAATCAAAATAAGGTTTTTGATTTGCTTTGAAAACTGAAATAATTTTTACTTTATGTCCTTTTTCACTTAAAATATTTGCCAAATTAGAAATTGATTTAGTTGTACCACCCATATGATATATATTGTGAACTAAAAATGTAAAAGATTTCATAATAATCACCTATTTCAGATCATGGACTCATCTATCAAACTTGTGATAGTTTCGTATGATTCATTATTTTTATTAATAAATTTTTCGTTAATGTCGTAATATTCTCCGCTCAATATTGCTTTAAATAAAGCCTCTTTTTCAAAGTATTGATTCTCGTTTACTAATTCATAAATATGTTTATATAAACCTCTATTGTAGTCATAAACTTTATAGTCTGGTGTATATAAGTATACCTTTTTATCAATCGTTAACGCATCAAATATAATAGATGAATAATCGCTAATTATAATATCGGATACTAATATAAGTTGTTGCGTTTCAAATTGAGCTGTATCAATATAATTCTTATGTTTATTAGAATGATCTTCTTCATGATATTTATAGATGATATTATATTTCGACTTTATTTCTTCAGGAAATTCAAGTAAAAATTCTTCATCATTATTATCTCTCCATGTTGGCGTATATAGAATCGTTTTTTTCTCTTTATTTAAATTTAAAAGTTGTTTAATACTTTCGATTTCATTCATATCCCTTTTATATTCCAATAAATATTGATTCCTAGGATAACCACAAGATACTATCTTTGTGTCTTGCATAGGAAATGCAGATTCAAATACATAGTTAATCGATTCAACATCAGTAATAAAATAATCTTGCTTAATTAATTTATTATACTTACGTGCTCTATAATTAAAAATATCAATATTTTGTTTAGGTTCTTTACTATCTAAAAATAACCGTTTTAATGGTGTACCATGCCATAATTGGATAATCGTTCCATTAGGTTTTATATTGTCTGGTAAATAACTCTCCAGTATCACGACACTAGCTCTTTCTATCATTTCATTTGTTTCAATATGACTAGGTGAAATAAAATGATCACCTTTTTTATCATCGGTAACAAAATATACCGTGTATTTCGAATATTGTTCTGTTAAATACTCAAACAAATACTTTGAATTACCTCTATATCCAAAATCAAAACCTAAAAATACTATATAAGGCTTTAATTTTGTTTTATCCTTTTCATAAATGTTTATAGATTCCAACTGTTTTTGTACAGCTTTTTTATTTAAATTTTGATAGGTACTTTTTGGTAATTTAAACTTTGTTTTCAGCATTATCTTGTCAATCGTTCTAGCATTATACGGTAAGCTGACTTCTTTCATTTCAAACACACTATTCATAGAACTAAGCAGCGCTAATTTATTTATATAAAATTTCGACTCTGAATCAAGATTTTGCTCTTTCAAAGCTTTTATTCCATGTATACTTGGTTGGTTTTGATCATAAAAATCAAATACAACATGAGAATCTATTTTAATTTCATCTAAATGAATTAAAGCATTTAAAGTAATATCAAAAATATTTTCCCATTCAAAGTTAGTGATTAACCATTTTAAATCTTCTTTTTCAAAAATAATATTTGGTTGAATCGTTACATTATTAAACCAATCAGATATTGTTATAAATGCTTTTCCCATATATCTACTATCGTTTGTATAATATCCGTTATTTGTATAATCGACTATATAAGAATTGTCATCTAGCTCTGTACTTTTTACAATATCTTCTCTAACTTGAGTATATTTATCTTTTAAAATAATATGACTTACTTCCCGACAATGCGTATTTATGAAGTTCTCTAAGTTCGGTTGCTCATGAATATCTATAATTTTAATCATTTTACACCTCTAATAATATTAAATTAATACAATAAATTGACTTCATTGTCTATACACGTAAGATTTATGAGTAATTTCATTGTTATAATTATAACATTTCTGCAAAGTTTTCATTTTGGTAAAGGGTCATCCCATTTTACTCAAACTCAACATATTCTAGTATAATATACTAATAAGTAATAAATATACATTATAACCATTTTCAGAATTGTAAAA
>NZ_RXWZ01000109.1 GCF_003970575.1 Mammaliicoccus fleurettii | reverse complement strand
TAAATTAAATAACGGTCAAATTCATATAGAAGAACCTGGCTTACAAGATGCTTATGAAGAAGTATTATCTAAAAATAAATTTAAAGCTAGTTTAAAACCTGAAAAAGCAGATGCTTTTATAATTGCAGTGCCTACTCCAAATAATGATGATCAATATGAATCATGTGATATTTCATTAGTAATGGGAGCAGTTGAATCAATCGTTCCATTTTTAGAAAAAGGAAATACTGTTATTGTTGAATCTACAATAGCACCTAGAACAACGGATGATCACGTTAAACCTTATCTTGAAAGCCAAGGCTTTGAAATTGGTAAAGATATTTTCCTAGTACATTGTCCTGAAAGAGTATTACCAGGAAAGATATTACATGAATTAATTCATAACAATAGAATTATTGGTGGTATCACGCCGGAATGTGTTGAAGCAGGTAAAAAAGTATATGGCACATTTGTACAAGGTGAAATGATTGAAACTAATGCTAAAACTGCTGAGATGAGTAAACTAATGGAAAATACTTATAGAGATTTAAATATAGCATTAGCAAATGAACTCGCTATGGTATGTAATCATTTAGATATTAATGTATTAGAAGTGATTAAAATGGCGAACAAACATCCTCGTGTTAATATTCATTTGCCAGGACCAGGGGTTGGTGGACACTGTTTAGCAGTGGATCCATACTTTATTATTGCAAAAGATCCAGAAACTACACCGTTAATTCAAGAGGGCAGACGTATTAATCGTTCAATGCCACAATATGTCATTGAAGAATCTAAAAAAATATTAAAAGAATTAGGTGGCAACAAGATTACAGTATTCGGCTTAACTTACAAAGGCGATGTAGATGATGTAAGAGAATCACCTGCTTTTGATATTTATAATGATTTGAGAAAAGAAGATGATTTTATAGTAGAAACATATGATCCACATGTTGAATTAGGCTTTGTTGAGAAAGATATTAAAAAGGCAGTTGAAGATGCATCATTAGTATTAATACTAAGCGATCATTCTGAGTTTAAAACATTAACTGATCAAGACTTTGAAGGTATGAAAAATAAAATCATATTTGATACTAAAAATGTTGTTCAATCTAAATTTGAACAAGTTAAATATTATAATTACGGCAATTTATATACATTCGGAAAAGAAATTGCATATTCATTTAATAAGTAAAGATTGAGGGGTCTTCATATGATTGATGTAAAAAGTCCATTTATTCAAAGCGGATTAAGTTTTCAAATTATTTTAAGAGAACCAGAAAATCAAGAAATATTTGATGTGGATGACGATGAAATTATAGTGAATCATGTTTCAGATTATTTAAATAAGGCTTTAAAAGTTATTTCAGTAAAAGACATAGAAAGTGAACTTTATGGACTCGTTGTAAGAGGTACCAATATAATTGGATGGACTAAATTGAATAACTCTATCAAATTAATTTCAAAGCCTATAGAAACAATAAGAGTTGATTTAACTCATTTTAATACGCCACAAATAAATAGAGATTTAGGTTTTAAAGTAGATTATAACTTATTGTTCCAAGAGAAGAACTATTCTTCTAGAGCTTTATATTTATATGAAGGTGAAATTTTAGAAGCAATATTTAATAAAGGTACATTTAGTGGTTTTGTAAAAACTGAAGATATAGACAGAGCAGTTATGATAAATACTAAAGTATCTATAAAAAATTCTACTTTATTTTATCAAGATAGTGCCAAGAACAAAACAATTGACCTTTCTTTAGATGAAGAACAATTTGACTTTAACAATGTGAATATCGATATGGTATTTTTAAAAGCGAAATCAGTTCGCGTTATTATTAAAAAGAAAAAATATTGGATTAGTCTTTCAGATTTAATTGATAACGAAATGATTGATTCTTTAGAAAGTATAAGTTACGAAAATTATAATGAATTGGAACTAGAACAGTTAGATATTATTACTAATTTTCAAGAAGAAAGAAAAGAATCTAAATCAGCTATTGTTCGTTTGATTAATGAGAATATTAATTTACAAAAAAATCATAAAAAAGAAGAAAAAGCACAATACGAAAGACTATATCACAATTTAAGAAATTCTAAATTAGGAAAAATTCAAACGAAATACTGGAGTTGGAGAAATAGGAGGAAATCATAATGTCTTCAAATGAACCAACAAAAATCGACAAAAGTAATAAACTTCAAACAGCTAAAGAAGAATTAGTTAACTTTGACGACAAAACAAAAGTTGAACAATTAGAAGAAGTTCTGGATATTGTTGAACAAGATTATATGTATGGATTGTATAAACTCAAAAAAGTAAAAGATTATACTAATCATCATAATTATTATAAAAAAGTTGCAGATGAATCAAAATTAGATTTCCTTGAAAATCATCAACAACATATCTCACAACTTAATACCTCTAACGAATCAAGAGTATTTGTAAAAAATAAATATAAAGTTGGTTTAATCGCTGATGAATTTTTATATAATTCGTTTAAAGATATAGGTAATATTGTATATATAGATAGTGAGTTTTCATCATTAAGTGATGATATGGATGTATTGATTGTAGCAACTGCATGGAGAGGTATAGATGGAAGTTGGACTGGTCTAGCATCAGTCAATAGCGAAAAGAGAAGAATGTTAATAGAAGGTATACAAAAAGCGAAAAATCTTAATATACCAATTGTATTTTACTCGAAAGAAGATCCTGTTAATTTCCATTTATATAAAGATATTGCTACTGAGTGCGACATTATTTTAACTTCTGCAGAAGAGGTTGTTAATGATTATAAAGAATATTGTCAAAATGATAATGTTCATGTACTACAGTTTGGAATTAATCCACATTATCATAATCCTGTTGGTTCAAGAAGCCAATATAATCAAGCATTTAAAAATGATGTTATTTTTGCAGGAAGTTGGACTGAAAAATATCCTGTAAGAAACCAAGAATCAGCAAGAATTTTTGATGAATTAATAAATAATGAAAATGATTTAACGATTATAGATAGAAATTTACCTTTAAGAAGAACGCGTTATCAATTTCCTATGAAGTATATTCCATTTTTAACAATGCCAATCGATCATAATGAACTTATGAGCTTACATAAAGTTTATCGATGGGCTGTAAATGTGAATTCAGTTAAATATTCAGAAACTATGTTTGCGAATAGAATTTTTGAATTACAAGCGTTTGGCAATTTAATCTTATCTAACTATTCAGTTGGCGTGAATAATCAATTTCCTAATGTGTTTATGATTAATCATAAAAGCGATGTCGCACCAATTATGAATCAATATAAAGAATATGAAATTGAAGATATGCAGGCGAAAAGTATTAGAAGTGTTATGAGAGATAGCACAACTTATCATAGATTAGATGAAGTTTTATCGTATATAGATATAGAGCCAACTCAAAAGGACAGTAAAGTTTTAGTAATTGTTGATCAATTAACAGATAAAATGAATGATATTTTATCTCGTCAACTTTATGTGCAATTTGATGTAGCTGAAGCTAACCAGACAATAGATGACTATAGTCAATATGAATTCATTACATTTATGAAAGACTCTATTTCATATGAAGAATATTATTTAGAAGATTTATTTTCTGTTTTTAAATATGTAGATGTTGATTTTGTCACTAAAGATAAACAGCATGAAGCTCATCAATATATTGATGAAGCAATAAATAAATATTTAACGATGTATCATAGAAATATTGTAGACGAAAACTTAAATATATTACAATCCAATAATGGCTATAATTTAGATCAATCCGAAATTTACGAATCTACTTTATATGGTCAAAATAAGCAAAAGAAAAAATTGAGTGTAATTATCCCTATACACAATAATGGGACGTATTTAGAAGATAAATGTATGCGTAGTTTAAGAAGATCCTCTATCTTTAGTGAAATGGAGATTATATTTGTAAATGATGGAAGCACAGATTCAGAAACGATTTCCATTATTAACAGACTTAGAAGAAGATTCCCTGATATCGTGTATTATGAATATGAACAAGGATCAGGAAGTGCATCAAGACCTAGAAATAAAGGTGCAGAGCTTGCTTCTACAAAATATATAACTTATCTTGATCCTGATAATGAAGCAACAGGCGATGGATATGCAACTTTATTAGAAGAAATCGAAACAAATAACGATGTAGATATGGTTGTTGGAAACATTATTAAAGAAGACAACAAACGTAGAGCATTGTTTAATTATGCTGGAACTGTTAAGAAATACAATGACGGTAACTTATTAATTGAAGATCCTAAGAAATATATGAAGAAATGTGGATTACGAGCACAAAGTATACAAGCTTTAGTTATTAAATCAGCAATTATTAAAGATAATAACATTCAAATGATTGAAGGAGCAGCTGGGCAAGATACATTGTTCTTCCAAGAATTGATGATTAATTCTAAAAAGGTAAAAGCTGTTACTGACGTTATTCATATGTATTATGCAGCTGTTTCAGGTTCTGTAACTAATTCAATTTCCAAAAAATTATTCGATAAATATTATGCTTTAGAAATTGAAAGAATTCCTTTCTATGAAAAGCATGGCTTACTTAGTTCGTATTTAGAACATAGATTTAACTTCTATGTTAAAGGTTGGTATTTACCAAGACTTGAGAAAGTTAAACCTGATGAAAGAAAAGAAGCGGTTGAGAGATTTTTAGAAATTTATAGTTTATACGATCAGTATAAGCGTCCAGAAGACCATGATTTAAATAAATATGTTGAAAATCTAAAAAAAGAAGTTCAATAAGTGATGGATAATAGGGGGAGAATATGATGGATAATGTATTGGCTAAGTTTCATAAAGCATATATTGTATTACCTAATCAATTCTCTCTTGATCATACATACTATCAAGAGAATACGAATATCGGTAAGTTTAATGTTTATTATGCTTATGATTTAGCTCAATGTGAAGTAATGGTGAATGAAACAAAAGTCATCTTATTAGGTCATTTAGTTCATACTCAAAATAGTGAATTAAACTATCATGAAATATTCTCTCGCTTATTATCACATGAGTTAGATTCTTATGAATTTCTTGAAGAGATGAGTTTTTATAACGGTCGATATGCAATGTTTATTGAATATAAAGGACAAGTGTATTTTTATAATGATGCTACATCATTTTTGTCTTTGTATTATCATAATGAATTATCATTGTATGCTAGTCACTCAGAACTACTCAAGCAGTTGATTGAAGATTACTATAATATTGAGTGTGAAAAAATAGCTTCTAAATCAAATGGTTTTTTAGACTATAGCAAATATAAAAACATATATAAGTTTAATTCCAATACACGGCTAAATATGACACAGCATCAAATAAAAAGAATTTATCCAATTAAACCTTTTAAAGTCAAAACAGCTGAGGAAGTATTGAACTTAATAGATAATGAAATAAAAGAATCAGTTAAATATTTATTTAATTTAGATAAAAAAATATTATGCTCTATTACAGCAGGACATGATTCAAAAGTATCATTATCATATATAAAAGA
>NZ_RXWZ01000108.1 GCF_003970575.1 Mammaliicoccus fleurettii | reverse complement strand
AGTTTAAGCTTAAATTTAATAAAACATACTTATTAAAACAAAAAAACAAACTGAACTTATAAAATTAAGTTCAGTTTGTCCACAGTCTGAGGAGATGCATTTGCATCTCCTTTTTTGTATTATTACATCTCTCTAAATAATCCTACTACTTTACCTAATACTGTTACATTATCTAAGTAAATTGGTTCCATTGTATTATTCTCAGGTTGAAGTCTATATCTCTTTTCTTCTTTATAGAAGCGTTTAACAGTTGCTTCATCATCTTCTGTCATAGCTACAATGATATCGCCATTCTCAGCAATGGATTGGCTACGAACAATAACTTTATCTCCATCTAATATGCCAGCTTCTATCATACTATCGCCAATTACATCTAAAATAAAGATGTTGCTATTATGTGTAGAAGTAAAATGTGCAGGTAATGGGAAGTATTCTTCGACATTTTCAACAGCTGTAATTGGAATACCTGCTGTAACCTTACCTATAACTGGTACGTGAATTGTATTCTCTTGATTGATGTTCTCTCCAACAGTTTCAGTTATTTCAATTGCACGAGGTTTAGTTGGGTCACGTTTGATATATCCCTTTTCTTCTAATCTAGATAAATGACCATGTACTGTAGAACTTGATGCAAGGCCAACTGCTAAACCAATTTCACGAACACTAGGTGGATACCCTTTCGTTTGTACTATATGTTTGATGAATTGATATATTTCAGATTGACGTTTAGTTAATTCTTTCATAGTCGCACGCTCCCAATTAATTATTTAACCATATTATAGCACATACGTTTCCTTCGAACAAACATTTGTTCGTATTTTTATTGACTACGAACAGTTGTTCTGTTATTATAAAAATACAAACAAACGTTCTAGGAGGAATTGAGTATGACAATTACAATAAAGAAGACGGTATTAGTATATTTGGCAGTATTCTTAATGACTCTATTAATAGGATATTTATATTTAGCACAGTCGAGTGATATCTATACAACAGAACAGACGTACGAGATGACAGATCATCAAATTAAACAACATGAAGATAAACAACCTAATCATTTAACTAATTCAAATACATTAATAGGGTCTATAGAATAATTGAAAAATACGAGTAAATCCATTTGGATTTACTCGTATTTTTTGGTATCTTTTAAGTATGTAGAAAGTGGGGATAATATGTTAGATAAAGCAAAAATAGATAGAATCAATGAACTCGCTAATAAAAAGAAGATAGAAGGTTTGTCGGAATCAGAAGCGAAAGAACAGACTAAATTGCGAGCTGAATATTTACAAGCATTTCGAGGTAACTTTAAAAGTACGATAGAAAGTACAAAAATTATCGATCCAGAAGGTAATGATGTTACGCCAGATAAAGTGAAAGAAATTCAAAAAAATAATAATATTAGGAAATAAATATAAATTAAGAGATAATAATTAATTTTCGAATTTTTTTCATGTATAATGAAAAGGGATTACAAGAATAAAGGAGACTACATTTATGTTTAATGAAAAAGATCAACTTGCAGTAGATTCAATTCGTGCTTTAAGTATAGATGCTATTGAAGCAGCTAACTCAGGACACCCTGGTTTACCTATGGGTGCTGCACCAATGGCATATACATTATGGACTAAGCATTTAAATTTTAATCCTCAGTCTAAGAATTACTTTAATAGAGATCGTTTTGTATTATCTGCAGGACACGGATCAGCATTATTATATAGTTTATTACATGTTTCAGGTAGCTTAGAACTTGAAGAAGTGAAAAACTTTAGACAATGGGATTCAAAAACACCTGGACATCCAGAATTTAACCATACTGATGGCGTTGAAGTAACAACTGGACCATTAGGACAAGGTTTTGCTATGAGTGTTGGTATGGCAATGGCTGAAAAACATTTAGCTGGTAAATTCAATAAAGAAAAATATGATGTAGTAGATCATTACACATATGTATTAGCAAGTGATGGCGATTTAATGGAAGGTGTTTCTCATGAAGCTGCTTCATTAGCTGGTCATTTAAAACTTGATAAATTAATTACATTATATGACTCTAATGATATTTCATTAGATGGTGATTTAAATAAAGCATTTTCTGAAAATGTTAAAGAAAGATTTACTTCATACGGCTGGAGTTATATTTTAGTCGAAGATGGTAATGACTTAGAAGCAATTGATAAGGCTATAACTAAAGCTAAAAAATTAGATGGTCCTACAATGATTGAAGTAAAAACAATTATTGGTTATGGTTCTCCAAATAAAGCTGGTACTAATGGTGTTCACGGTAACCCATTAGGTGCAGAAGAACGCGAACTTGCATTTAAATCATATGGTTTAGACCCTTCAAAACGATTTAATGTGCCACAAGAAGTTTACGATGTATTTAGTGAAACAATGTTAACTCGTGCTAACGAAGCTGAAACAGCATGGGATAAATTAGTTGAAGCGTATACAAATGCACATCCTGAATTAGGTGAAGCATTTAAACAAGCTATCTCTAATGAATTACCTGCAGACTACGCTAAAGATTTACCTGTTTATGAACCTGGTAATAGTAGTGCTACACGTGCTGATTCTGGAGAAGTAATTCAAGCATTAAGTAAATCAGTTCCTGCATTTTTCGGTGGATCAGCTGATTTAGCTTCATCAAATAAATCAAACGTTAAAGATGAGGCTGATTTTGATAGCGAAACTCCAGAAGGTCGTAACATCTGGTTCGGTGTTCGTGAATTTGGAATGGCTGCAGCAGTCAATGGTATGGCAGTACATGGTGGTGTTAAACCATATGGTGCAACATTCTTCGTATTCAGTGATTACTTGAAACCAGCAGTTCGTCTTTCAGCAATCATGGGAGTACCTTCAACATTCGTATTCACACATGATTCAATCGCAGTAGGTGAAGACGGACCAACGCATGAACCAGTTGAACAATTAGCAGGTTTAAGAGCAATTCCTAACTTGAATTTAATTCGTCCAGCAGATGGTAACGAAACAAGAGTAGCATGGAAAGTTGCACTAGAATCAGATTCAACTCCTACAGCATTAGTTTTAACTAGACAAAACTTAACAGCTTTAGATGTTGAAGAATCAGTAGTAGAAGAAGGCGTTCGTAAAGGCGGATATGTAGTATATCGCTCTGAAATTGAGCCTGAGTACTTATTAATAGCATCTGGTTCAGAAGTTTCTCTTGCTGTAGATGCAGCAAAAGATATTGAAGCACAAGGTAAAGGTGTACAAGTAGTATCATTACCGAACTGGAATGCATTCGATCAACAAGATGCAGAATATAAATCTTCTGTATTACCTCCTTCAATCACTAAACGTGTCGCTATTGAAATGGCATCTTCTCTAGGTTGGCATAAATATGTAGGTCTTGAAGGTAAAGTAATTGGTATCGATACATTCGGTGCTAGTGCTTCTGGTGACTTAGTAGTAGAAAAATACGGATTTACTAAAGAAAATGTATTAAACCAAGTATTAAGCTTCTAATTATTCAACAAAAGCCTCATCCAAGAAATTTGATATGCTCCCTGTTAAGTAAACACTTAAATAGTGAAAACTTAGCAGGGAGTTTTATTATGACTAGAAATATTAAAATAGATATCAAT
>NZ_RXWZ01000107.1 GCF_003970575.1 Mammaliicoccus fleurettii | reverse complement strand
TTATCTCCTATAGAATTCAGGAAATTAGCAGCCTAGAAAATAGTGTTTTTATTAAGTTCCCATTTTAGGGGTTCAGTGCCAATTTGTCCCTGCCTCTATTTTGTTATTATTGATTTTTATAATAAATGCTTCTTAATAACTTGTTCGATTATGGTTGGTATTTCTTCAAAGGCACTTTTCATATTGATTCTTTCAGTAACTTGATGTGCATCTTTTCCAATTGGACCGATATTAATAACAGGCGCACTTATCTCTTTAATATCGTTAAATGGTATAAAGTAAGATTCGTTAAATACTGGTGTTTGGTTAATATAACTTTCAAAGCCTAAATCATCTAGTCGATATTTTGCATAGCTTAAATCACTAATACCATTAAAGAAATATTGTCTTTTAGAAACTCTATTAAATTTAGATAATGAAAGATCACTAACAGTTTCTACTATTTCATCTATGAATGGATCTTCTGATGAGTGTGCAGCTGGATAATAAGGTGGTGCAAAGAATGTTATAACACTAGGGCCGAGTCCTTTTAGCATATGCATGAAGCGGTCAGTAATTTCTATTGATTGCGCTCTTTCATCATGAATTTGCTCAATGACTTCTTTTATTACATATTTAATATGTGCTTCACCAAATTCTTTAATTGCTAAATCTTTTAATTCTTTATAGCTTAAAACATTTATAGATATATTTTTATTGAAACCTTCAGATTTTAATTTATCTTGAAAGGTTTTTTCGCAAATTGATACAGCATCTTTTACAACATCATTAAATATTGTGAAGACATCTTCTGCATTTCTATTAAATAAAAATACATTATATAAAGCAACTGTTCGAAATGGTGTTTGTACATCATAATGGTCTTTAATATCTCGACTCATTAGTGATACTGGAAGTGGTGTCACTTCGCTTTTATAATGTTCTTTAAAAAGATTGCTATATTCCATCTTACTATTGATAAAGCTTTGTATATAATTTGAACTGATGCCATTTAAAGGCTGTCCTACATGTGTTTCTTTACCATAACAAAGTGCAGATGGCATAATTTTACCTATTGTGCCTGAATAAACATAATGGTTAGCATCATTTTCTGCTTGTGAAAATGTAGGCTCACTGTTTAAATGTAAAGCTATTTCTAAATTATCTTCTTTTCTAATTTGATTGATTCTTTCAACAGCTTTATGCATGCCTAAAGATTCAACTTCTTCATCTGGAACTGAAACAACGATAATATTGATGTCCCATGACTCTTGTATTGCTTTTTCAATTAAAGACATATGTATCATTAGACCAGTTTTCATATCCATAGAGCCACGGCCAAATAAATAATTATCCGAACTGAGATCTTCTTTAGCATTTGAAGATAAATATTTATCATCTTCACGAAAAATATCTGTTATATTATCCATATCAAATGCTTCACTTTTATATTCACTATAATCGTCTATGCCAACAGTATCAAGATGACTAATACATATGAGCGTTTTTTTAGTTTTTGGTGCTTTATAATATGCAAGTACTGCATGTCGACCATCCCCAGTCGGTTGCAAAATCACTTGTTCATTATTATTTTTGAAATAATCGAGTTTTAAATATTGTTCTTTTAAAAAGTATGGAAATGTTCTTTCGCCTTCTGAATGTGTAATGGAATCATGTTTAACCAAGCTTTTTAATAAATTTCTTCGAGTTTCAAATGTTTGCCATAAAAAGTTCATTGAAATTCATCCCCTTTAAAATAGTTCTTGAATCATTCTTTCCAATCTATTTAAGCCTTCTTCAAGCGCTTTAATGTTGTATGCATAAGAAATTCTTATATATCCTTCACCAATATGAGTGAAAGCTGAACCAGGCACAATTGCAACGTGATAATCTTCAAGTGCTTTCATACAAAATTCATAATCACTTATACCAAATTGAGAAATTTTAGGAAAAATATAAAAAGCTCCTTGAGGCTTTTCGTTCAGAATAAATCCCATATCAATTAAACGTTTATATATGTAATCGCGACGTTCAATATATGCTGAGTTCATTTCTTTAGGTGAGTCAACAGCATTAGTAAGTGCTTCTATTGCAGCGTATTGACTCGGTACATTTGCACAAATACAGTTATATGCATGCACAAATGTCAGTTGTTTCATCACATACTCTGGTCCTAGTAGAAATCCGATTCGTAAACCAGTCATAGAGTGAGATTTGCTTAATCCGCCTAACAATATACACTGGTCTTTAATAGCATCATATGATGCAAATGAGGTATGTTGTTGACCAAACGTATTTTCAGCATAAATTTCATCACTTACTACATAGATTGGATAATCTTTAAACACATTAACCAGTGATTCAACTTCATATTGATTTAACGTAATACCAGTAGGATTGTTTGGATAATTCAATAAAATGGCTTTAGTTTTATCTGTAATATGAGATTTCACTAATTCAGGTGTTATTTTTAAACCGCTTTGGGTAGTATCTATGTATATAGGTTTAGCTCCTAATAATTCAATTAATGGAACATAGCCAGCGTATACAGGTGAGGGAATTAACACTTCATCTCCTTGTTCAAGTATACCTCTCAACGTAGTATCAAGCGCTTCACTAGCACCATTAGTAATTAATATTTCATTCGTATTAAAATTTGAACTGAATCGGTTTTTATAATAAAATTGGACGACTTTCCTTAGTTCTAACAATCCGGCATTATGAGAATAAGTCGTAAAGTTACGATCAATAGCTTGTTTCATTGCATCTTTAACACTTGTTGGCACTTTGAAATCAGGCTGACCAACTGTTAAGTTAATGACATCATCAATTTCAGGTATACGGTTGGAGATAGCTCTTATTCCAGATACTTGAAGTTGAGATGCAAATTTATTTAATGGTAATTGCATTTTTTTCACCTCTTCAAAACGATAATTTTATTATAACGATAAAAAGAGAACAAATAAATGAATATAGCAAAAATTTTGAAAACGTATTACAATAAGAGAAACATTACAATAATAGGGGATGTTTATATGGTGAACTTAACAAATATGAATCAACGATTAAAGTTATTACTTTCATTAAATATTTTTGAATGGTTACCACATCCAACTTTTGTACTTATACAAAATAATGATGAACAATGGATGATATCGTTTGAAGAAGATTCAATACATATATGTAGAGCAGAAGCTCAGTTACCACATTTTCATCGATATTACTTTGGACAAGATAATCGCCTTATTAAAAATGCACAATTTCATATTAAATTTAAATCAAAAGAAGAGCTCTCACTTGATGAAAGAAAATTTGTTTCAGATTTTATGCAACCAACAGCTAAAAAAGAAAATCCTATATTGTTTATACAATCAGACACACCTTATAACCAAGAGTGGATTGATTATTTAACTTATCTATTAAGTGCGAGTTATGAAGTGTTAGAAAACTTATTTAATAATAATCATGAACTAGCACCCGTAACGCATAAACATGTTCAAATACCAGCATATCTATTAAATCAAGAAGATAAATATATCGGAACTATTTCATATGAATCATTACTTAGGTAAAAATTGAATATAGTTTTAATTATAAAAGAGGGTAGGACAAATTAATTTGTCCTATCCTCTTAGTCATTAGGAGCCCCATATTCACACAAGTCAGTAGAAGTGTAAGCAAGGGTAGGTATATTCACACAAGTTGAGAGAAGTGTAAGTGATTTTTATAAGAAAAAAGAGCAGAAATTCATTTTTAAAAATGAATTTCTGCTCTTTTACTTATTTATTTTTTTTAGGTGGTTTTTTTAAATTAACAACTGGATTAGCATAATGTCTAACTATATCACTACTGAAGAAGTACACAATTGTTATTGTAATAAGCACAATTGCTACCCATACATACGGTTGATCTAATAACATTCTATCCCAATCTTTAGAACGGAATAATCCAACGAATAGTCCATGAAGTAAGTAAATAAACATTGTTCTTGAACCAATATAAGTTAATGGTAATTTTCGTTCTGGTATTAAATTCATAAAACTTAAAGTTGAAACAAAGATAACAACGTAAATAAATAATCTCTTCAATGCACTGTAAACATCAACATCGCCTTCGAGTGCTGAATATGGTTTACTTCCGAATAACCATTCAAAGTTATAGTCAGTTAATAAATAAGCAATAAAAATAACTAATAAACTTAATGTAGAAAGCCATAAGTATTTTTTATTTCTTAAAATAAATGACTGTTCTTTATTGATATAATAACCTAATAAGAAAATAGGGAAGAATACAAATGTTCTTGATAGACTAAGTTTTGCATTAATAAAATCAAAGTAGCCAACTATCAAACCTACTAATATAGCAACTGCAAATGTTATATATGGATTGAAGTTTCGTACAAAATGTAAAATAACATGCCATGAAAATAAGCTGACTAGGAACCACATAGCCCATTGTGGGTCAAACGGACTAATGTTTAAAGTATCATCTCTATCTATATAGTAATAATATAACCCATAAAACAATTGGAATATCAGATAAGGTAACAATAGCTTAATGGTAACTTTTTTTATGTAACCAGGTTTACCAACACTTTTTGCGAAAAATCCTGATATTAGAACAAAAGCGGGCATATGGAAACTATAAATAAACATATATAATGCTTTAAATAAATGACTGTCATTAACATATGATCTTGTTAAGTGGCCAAATACAACTAGTACTATTAAGAAAAACCTAGAGTTGTCAAAATAATGATCTCTTTCTTTACCGTTTGCCATGAAAAGTACTCCTCTAAATCGATTGTCTACAGTTTTCTTGAAACGTAGATTATAAATTAAAACTTCTGAAAGTACAAATAAAATTATTTAGAAATAATAAAAAAATCAAACCAGTGCCTTAAAAGACATTGGTTTATTCAGTATTCATTTAAGAATTATGATTTATATTGATCAACATCATAGAATTGACCATCAGTTTGAATTTGTTGATAGAAGTCACTAATACGTTTTGCGTTAGATTTTGAAAAATCTACGCCAGTTGCATATTGGTGTACGCCTGGTTTTTGTGGATTAAATCTCATTTTATAAAGTGTATTTTGTCCTGCTTTAATATAATTGTTTGCTATAAATTGAGCGCCACCGAATATAGCTTTTTCTGGTGTGTTCCATCCAGCTTGTTGTGCATATTTGATACCACCGTATAATGCATTCTTATCGATCGCACCTACACCAAACATATTATAGTATTTAGTTTTTGAGTTTAAATCAACTTTTCCATTTTTATCAATATTTCCACCATTTGCTAATTGACTTGTTCCATTACCAGTCTCTAATAGTGCATGTGAGATTAAATAGATTTCATTAATACCAACAGCTTTTGATGCTTGACTAAATGCATTACCTTGGTTTTCTAAAATGCCTTTACCTCGAAGTAATTCATTTAATTTAGATGGAGAAATATTTTGTGATTTATTTAAATCTAAGAATTGATACTTTTGAACTGGATCATTCACATACTTACTTGTATCCATTGCATCTTTAACTTCTGCTCTAGTAGCATTTCTAATACCACTTGGTAATACTTTTTTAGGCTCAGATCCATTTCTTAACGCCATTTGAATATCAACAGCTTGATCAAGAGTATATGGACTAGTAGAAATATTTGTAGCCTCTGTTGCTAGTTGTAAATATTTAGAATTAATCCATACTGTTTTACCATTAAGTAAACCTTTATACCAAAGTTCATTTCCAACTTTTTGTGAAGAAATAACTTTAAAGTACGCATATTGATAATTTTGTAGTGACCCTAATAATGTAGATTTAGACACATTCGGTTGACTATAGAAATAACCAGTATTATCAAAGATTAAATAATTAGTATAATTTTCTTTTAAATTCATTGGTTGATTGTTTACAACATTGGATTTAATAGCATTAGTCTTTTTAGGTTGAGCAGGCGTAACTTGTTTTACTGGTTTAGGTTGAACTCTGTTAGTTTGTAATTGTACATCGTTAGCTTTAACCCATCCTAAAGGAATTGCATTGTTATCTTGTAATAAATAATATGTTTGATTATTGTATGTTGATTGTTTACCAATCTTAAATGTTCTACCAGCTTTATTCATAGCAGGTACTGTTTTTTGATCATAAACAGAAGTATAAATACCAGAAATATTGTTATTAACCTTACCAACATAATTAACTCTAACCGTTTTCGCAACAGGTTTCGTTGTAGGCTTCGCAACAGGTTTCGTTGTAGGCTTCGCAACAGGTCTAGTTGCAGGTTTCGCAACAGGCTTAGTTGCAGGTTTCGCAACAGGTTTAGTTGCAGGTTTTGCAACAGGCTTAGTTGCAGGTTTTGCAACAGGCTTAGTTGCAGGTTTCGCAACAGGTTTAGTTGTTGGTTTCGCAACAGGTTTAGTTGCAGGCTTCGCAACAGGTTTAGTTGTTGGTTTCACAACAGGTTTAGGCGTTGGTTTAGTTACAGTCTGTAATTGAATGTCGCTAGATTTAACCCAACCTAATGGTGTACCGTTATTGTCTTGTAATAAGTAAAACACTTGGTTATTGAATGTTGATTGTTTACCAATATTGAATGTTTTACCAGCTTTGTTCGTCGCTGGTTTTGTTGTTGTGTCATATACAGAACTATATACACCAGATGCATTAATGTTCACTTTACCTTTATAGTTAACAGCAACAGTTTTAGCTGTGCCTACAACAGGCTTAGTTGGTTTAGGTTTAGTGACTACTGGTTTAGTAGGTTTAGGCGTTGGTTTCACAACAGGCTTAGTTGGCTTTGGTTTAGTTACTATTGGTTTACTTGGTGCAGTTAGAGTACCTGTTTTGTACTGATACTTCTCATGCACTAAATCTACAAGTTCATTAAATGTATAGTTGTTTTCAGCAAACCAGCCGTATGGATCACTATGATTTGTACCACCTAAATATTTTGATACAGCATCATGTGACCATAAAGTACCATTACCATCGTATTCAGCACTATCAAATGGTAATCCATAATAAGCTAAATTAGTGGCAATATAATCAGCATAATTATTGATAGAACGTGCGAAGCGATCACCGCCATAAACACGAACAAGTTCAACATGTATGAAACGTTGGTTAGCAACACCACCAGCACCCCAAGCAAGATAGTCTGTTGGAGCAACTTCAATAATGTTATTGTCATCAACGAAAGCATGTACAAATGCATTTTCATAATTATTTTTCATGTATGCAATTTCACCATGAATAGTTGAATTAGGATTTGCCGTTTCATGAGCAATAACACCTTCAGGTTTGCCAACACCATTACGATAAGGAATTTTAGGAATATGGCTAGAAAAGTCTTCAACATAATTAGGTACACCATAATTATTACTTCTAATTTGATTATTAATCGTTGAGCTAACAGCGGCGTTGTAAGTACTTCTATATGTTGAAGTAGGAATACTGCGTGCTGATCTAGCTGCAAAAGTTCTAACTTGTGGCTTAACATTAGCACTTTCAAGTTGAACATTTTGATTATTATCAATACTATTTGATTCTATATCGTTAGAAGTGTCATCTTGGTCATCAAAATCAAAATTATATTCATCGTCAGAAGTGTTCTCTTCTGTATCTTGAGCAACTTCAGAGCTATCTTGATCATCAACATCTTGAGAAGAAGTTTCGTCAGAATCTACAACATCTGTAGTATCTTCAGAAGTATTGTCTTCTGTATCTTGAGCAACTTCAGAACCATCTTGATCTTCAACATCTTGAGAAGCAGATTCATCAGAATCTACAACGTCAGAAGTATCTTCGGAAGTGTTGTCTTCTGTATCTTGAACACCTTTAGTATTATCTTGATCTTCAACATCTTGAGAAGTAGTTTCATCAGAATCTACAACATCTGTAGTATCTTCGGAAGTGTTGTCTTCTGTATCTTGAGCAACTTCAGAGCTATCTTGATCTTCAACATCTTGAGAAGCAGATTCATCAGAGTCAACAACGTCAGAAGTATCTTCAGAAGTACTATCTTCTGTATCTTGAACAGCTTCAGTACTATCTTGATCATCAACATCTTGAGAAGTAGTTTCACCAGAGTCTACAACGTCAGAAGTATCTTCGGAAGTGTTATCTTCTGTATCTTGAGCAACTTCAGAACCATCTTGTTCTTCAACATCTTGAGAAGCAGATTCATCAGAATCTACAACGTCAGAAGTATCTTCAGAAGTGTTGTCTTCTGTATCTTGAACAGTTTCAGTACTATCTTGATTTGTAACATCTTGAGAAGTAGTTTCATCAGAATCTACAACGTCTGATGCATCTTCAGAAGTATTATCTTCAGTATCTTGAACAGCTTCAGTACTATCTTGATTTGTAACATCTTGAGAAGCAGTGTTATCAGAATTCACAACGTCAGAAGTATCTTCAGAAGTATTATCTTCTGTATCTTGCACAGCTTCAGTAGTATCTTGGTTTGTAACATCTTGAGAACCAGTGTTATCAGAATTCACAACGTCTGTAGTATCTTCAGAAGTGTTATCTTCAGTATCTTGTACAGTTTCAGTACTATCTTGATTTGTAACATCTTGAGAAGCAGAGTTATCAGAGTTCACATCGTCTGTAGTATCTTCAGAAGTGTTAACTTCAGTATCTTGAACAGTTTCAGTACTATCTTGATTTGTAACATCTTGAGAAACAGTGTTATCAGAATTCACAACGTCAGAAGTATCTTCAGAAGTGTTATCTTCAGTATCTTGTACAGTTTCAGTACTATCTTGATTTGTAACATCTTGAGAAGCAGTGTTATCTGTGTTCACAACATCAGAAGTATCTTTAGAAGTATCTTCAGTTACTTTCGGCTCATCTATTATAGATGGATCCTTATATGTTTTTGTACCTGATACGTTCAAAGATTGGCTTTTTAATTCTTTTTGCTCATCTTGAATTTGACTAGCATTGTTATGTTGCTCAATGATGTTTTTGTTATCTTTGTTTGATGTTTCTTCTGCATTCACCTGATGAGAAACGAGTGTCGTACCTGCTAAAGTCATTGCTACAAGTGCAGGGGTTTTGTAATAGAATTTTTTATCCATAAACAAACTCCTTTGAATAGGTATTTTATTTAATAACATTATAAGGCTTTTTGACAGTAAAGTATGAGAATTATCTAAATTGTAATGTAACTTTAATATTTGAGATGAATAATAATTTAGCTAAAAGTCAGTTTCATATGATAGTGGGGGATGTTTTCTTCTAAAAATTCTTCGCCTTCAGTTATATATCCTAATTTTTCATAAAAACCTTTTGCATGAGATTGGCCATTTAAGACAGTACCTAAGAATCCATCTTCTTTAGCTTTTAAATTTATAAAATCCATTACTTCTTTTCCATAACCATATTTTCTGTATGGTTTTAATACGGCTACTCTTTCAACTTTAGCGTAACCGTTATGATATGTTCTATATCTTCCTACTGCAGCAGGTTCTGCTTCATGATAAAGAATAATGTGCTTAGAAATTTCTTCAAATTCATCAATTTCTGCTTCTAATGGCACACCTTGTTCCTCTACGAAAACTGTTTTTCTTATTGTTAGTGCATCTTGTTTTTCTATATCATTTTCAACTATTTTTATCATGATAGTACCTCCATTAAATTGAATGTTTTTATTATACATTATTAATGTATTTCACTCTAATTAATTAAATAACTCTCCTAATCCTGGTAATAAAATTCGGATTGGAGAGTTATATTTTTATAATTTTTAATTTTGAATTGCTGCTCTTCTTACAATCGCTGTGTATTGCCAAAACAATCTAAGTTGATGGATGCTCCAATTGGTAATGCCCATTGTGTATCCACTTGGTGTGAATATTTGAATTTGGCTTGTTTCTAATGCTGCGGCAACGAGATATTGTAAGTGCACACTTAATGATTTCATTTCTTCTGTTAACCCTGTTTCAGTGTATACCCATGAGAATGGAAGGGGATTATCGAAAATGTTAATTGCATTAAATATTTCTGGAATTGCAATAATATAACAAGCACCATCTACAATTGGATCATGGTTTGCTTGATTATAATAAAGCAACAATGCTTCGTAATTTTCATGATGTTCATGATTAACATAGTATAAGTTCTTTCTAAAGTTAGATAAATCTCCAGAATGAATGATTTGATTTTCTAACGCATCAAACATTGTATTGATTTGTTCATACTTTTCATATGTTTTACGTTCAATCATAATATACCTCCTTTCCTAGTAAACATTAGGTTCTTGTTGCTGTTGTACACTAGGGTCTACTCCTGGATTAGTTTGTTCAGGAGCTTGTTGCGGTGTTTCTTGTGGTGCTTGTGGCACTTCTTGTGACGGCACTTCTTCGGTAGGTGGCTGCTCTACAGGCTGTTGTTCAATAGGCTGTTGTTCAATAGGCTGTTCAGTAGGTTGCTCTGTCGGCTGTTCTATTGATTCATCAGTATCAGGTTTAACTGCTGGTTCAACTGTCTCTGAAGAATCGTCTGTGTTAGTTTCACCACTTTTTAGACTTTTTTTCGAAACTTCGATATATGGCATAAGATCACCATAAGCTTGAGTCATTAAATAATTCATCATTTCTGTCTTTTTAGTTTTAGGTAGTTTTAAATCTTTTCTCAGTTTGTTAGAAAGTTCTAATAAGTTATCTAAATCTGGATTATAGAAATAAACACCATTATAGTTAGCATCTGTACCAGTTATTTGTTCTGTTTTAATTTTCACTTTGCTTGAAGAGTAAGTAGTTGCTAAGTTTTGAATATCATCAAATGTGAAATTATGTTTAGCATTTTTACCAACTATTTTAACTAAATCGTCTAGTTTATTAATTGAATTTGTTTCTTGTGCTTTTTTGATAATGGCTTTTATCATTTCCATTTGTCGTTTACCACGTTCTAAATCTGAGTCTTGTTTTCTTGAACGTACAACTGCAAGAGCTTCATCACCAGTTAAGTTTTGTTTTCCTTTTTTAACTTTAATTCTGCCTTTATCTTCTGTATTAGGTTCATTTAAACTGAATGGTACATCATATTCAATACCACCAAGCTCGTTTACAACTTCTACAAAAGCTTCCATATTAATACGTGCATAAAAGTCTACTGGCACATTTAATGTAGATTCAACACTTTCCATTGAACCTTCTGGACCATCAATAGCATGTGCATGTGTAATTTTGTCATAGTACTTAACTGCTGGTATATAACTCAAAGTATCACGTGGAATACTTACCATACGTATTTGCTTTTTGTCTCTATTAAATGTAGTGTAAATCATTGCGTCTGTACGAGACTGGCTAGCTTTTTGGCCACCTTTACGTCTAGAATCGCTATCATCAACACCTAAAAATAATACGGAAACATGATCTAAGTTTGGGTCTACTGGTTTATCTCTTAAAGATGATTTGCTTTTTTTTGAATCTAGAAATGAATCATTTATAGCACCTTTTGTTTCAAGATAAAGCATAAGGCCGAATACTACAGGTAGTATCATAAGAATCATGGACATCAAAAGTAAACCTATCTTTGCGAATCTATTCATATTATATATTTACCCTTCTATTCGTGATTTGATTTAAAATATAAATTTTTGCATATTATACATCATATACGATTATACAAG
>NZ_RXWZ01000011.1 GCF_003970575.1 Mammaliicoccus fleurettii | reverse complement strand
TTGTTAAATTGTTTATATCTGAAATAGTTCATACAGAAGACTCCTTTTTGTTAAAATTATACTATAAATTCAACTTTGCAACAGAACCATATAAATGATGCTCTATATAATGGTGGAACCGTTTATTTTGCAAAATATATTTTAGGGAATTCTGCTATGGTAGGAGTATTAACTCTAAGTATTCAGCTCCCTGCTCTTTTATTAATCCTATTCCTTACACCAATCATAAAAAAATATGGAAAAACAAAACCTATGTTATGGGGGACTATACTCTTTATTATTGGTACTTTTATAATTATGATAAATATGACGAATATATATTTTGTAATAATAGGTTCTATTTTAAGAGGTATAGGTAGAGTTCCCATTTTTGGTAATATTTTCGCCCTATTACCAGATACTGTAGAATATGGAGAGTGGAAGACAGGAATAAGAAGAGAAGGACTTGTATACAGTGGTGGAAGCATGGGTACAAAAGTTGGTACCGGAATAGGAGCAGCCTCTGTAGGTTGGATTTTAAGTTTTGGTGGATATATTGGCGGAAAATCCATCCAATCAGATTCAGCTATATTTGCCATTAATTCATTATTTTTGTACCTTCCCATATTAACTTTTATAATATTAGCTATTATACTATTTTTCTACAATATGGATAAAATATATCCTGAAATTATAAAAGATCTTCAAAAAAGAAAAGATTTAAATTAAATACGATTAAATAATTTATAATAAACTTTAGCTGAAAACAAATTAAAAATGACGAGGTCTCTTAACTTTTAGATATAACCCTAATTAGTGATAATAAAATAAAAAACCCTTTCGCTGAATTCATTTTAAAATGAATTCAGCGAAAGGGTTTTTTTAAGACAAGTTTTAGCGAACATACAATTCAATTTCATCATGTATTGTTAGATTAATTTTTCTGTAATTCTCAATTTTGAATTATCCTTGTAAAATTAAAATATATTAATAATTATTTTTTTTCAAAAATTCATTTAATACTTCATCAGAAATAGCTTTTATTGAAGTGTCTTTGTCTAATGCCATTTGATTTAACCTTTTTTTAATCAAAGTATCTACTCTCATAGTTGTACTTTTAGCTACTGGTTTATAATTTTCAGTATATTTCACTGCTGAAGTATCTATATCATCTAAAAATCCTGACATTATTACCACCTATCCTTCTATTAATTCTATTCTTTCAACTAATTCTTTATAAATTTCATCTAGCATATGTAAAACTCTTTTATCATGAGCATCTACATCTTTTATCCCTTCTGCACCAAATTTTTTAATTCTTTCTCTTTGAAATATTTGATTTTCAAATAAGGCATTAGAAAAAGTTTCCTTAGATATTTTTAATATTTGTTCATCAATATTTCCATTTCTTTTAATTAGTACAGGGATTGCGCCTATCAATTCAAATGGTAAATCTGATTCTTTTTTTCGATCGCGTAAAAAATTAACAAAAGATAAACTACTCTCATATGCGGATTGTTGTGTCTGAAATACCATAGCAATATAATCACTGGCATAAACAGCATTATTAGTAAAATCCGAATTTATTGTTGGAGGAACATCTATAAAAATATAGTCGAAATCATAATCGACTTTTATTTGATCAATAACCGATTTAAGAATATATCGTTTTTTAACTATATCCGTTTTAGCAATGATATCTGATAAATTTGCTAATGATGAATCTGCAGGTAGAAGCACCAGTTTACTTGATAAATTTATCATGCATTCATTCAATTCTCCTGTTTTAAGTACATCTATAAAAGGTTTCTTTTCTTCTAAAGCTTCAGGATATGTTCTTTTCATAATTTGAGTCGCGTTTCCTTGAGGATCAAAATCAACTAGTAAAACTTTTTTATCATATCTCTCAGAAGCTATGTATGATAGTAAAGTAGACACTGTTGTCTTTCCTACTCCACCTTTAAAATTACCTATAGTTATTACAGACATGTGTTTCACTCCTTAATAGTATAATAATCATATTATATCAGATACAAGATACATGTAACAAGTTACATGTATCTTGACTAATTTATTTTTAAAATTTTGTGTGTCATTCTGAGGACAAAATTTCTCGTACTATTATCTCTTGTTACTTGTAACATGTTACAAGTAACAAGACGTTCCCTTACGTTTTTTATTAAATCTGAATATATTAGCTGACAGTATCAGTATTATTAATAAATTATAAGAGCTAAAAAAGCATTATCCGATAGATGGGATGATGTACTATTTTTCTGCTTTTTTATTCTTCTTAGTCCAATGATTGCCTTTTTCTTAGAAATTTTTATCAAAATACACATGAAAGTCACAAAAATAATCACTATCATACTCCATAAAGTAAAAAAACAAATATAATATCTCCAGGGTAATTAACATCATAAATAATTATAATTTTATAAACTACTATATCTATAGTAGTTGCTAATACACACACACATCTAACATATCAATATATATTTCTTTATAACTATTATTGGCAAAATTTTAATATTCAAAAGTTGACAATCATTCTTCTACAAATAACATGTTACATGTTACAACAAAATGTTACAATATTTATTGTCTATTATCCTCAAGTTTGTTATGCTTATTCTATATAAAAAACATTCAGTTGTTGGTAGCAACTGAATGTTTACAAAAAGGTAATGAAACGTTTACGCACGTTTGCATACATATTATAATAACTTAATTATAACTCGAATCAAATTATGTCGCAACTACATAATTTGTTAGAAATGTAAACGTTTTATTACCTCTTACCAAATTAAAATTCGGAAAGAGGTTTTTATTATGTCAAAAGGCAATATTAAACATTTCAAAAAAGATCAAGGATATGAACTAATACCAAGAGAATTATTACAAAGTTGTGACACGAATAGTAAACATTGCAAAAATATTTCATTACAAGCTATCGGTTTATTATGTAATTTACAAAGCTACCCTGAAAATTGGGATTTAAATAAAAGTGAATTATATAAAAGATATAGTAAAAATAAGCGTGATTCTGTTAAAAAAGCATGGGACGAATTAATAAAAGCTAATTTCATTATTCAATTTAAAAAAAGAGAGAAAAGTAAATATAATTATGTATATTATTTTTCATTAACACCATTTAGTGATGAAGACATAAAAGAAATAGAAAAGTTTGAAAATGTAAAAGCAGATCTAGATTTCAAATTAAAGAAAAATAAACAGAAAAACAACTCAAAAAAAGAAGTGAAAAATAAAAAAAGTAAATTGAAAAAACACACTAAGGTCTTGAAATATCAAGGGGAAATGGAGGTACGATTTTCAACAGTCGAAAATCGACAGTCGGAAATCGACAGTAGAAAACCAACACTTAAGAGATTACATAGTAAAGATATTACACATCAAGATATTACACAAGAAGATATTAGTGAAATGAATGGGATGAGTGCTAATAATATCAGTAAAACAATAACTTATAATCATTCAGCTCATTCAAACCATCAAAATGATAATTATTTAATTGATGAACAAACTCATTTATTAAAACCAATGCCTGAAGAATTAAAACAATTTATTAAATCAAGATATACATTAGCTGACAGTATCAGTATTATTAATAAAATTATGCAAGCTAAAAAAGCAGCAGGTGATAGACGTAATGACGTACCATTTTTCTATTTTGAACAAAACGAAGAACTATCAGACAAAATTATTGAAATCTTAATTGCAGTGAATCGTGAAATGAAAAAGAAACAAGAGTCAGTTCAATCAATGTTAGCTTATTACTACAATGCTTTAGTAAATGGCCTAGAAGAATTTCATTTCACAATGCAGGCAAGGGAAGCAGTACGAGATAAAAATTCATTTTTAGATATCTAGACGTCCAATCACAGATTGATTTTATCAAATGATTCAAGAAATTGAAGAAAAATATAAAGTGTTGGTCTTAGACTGACGCTTTTTTATTGTTAAAAATAAGGTCGTCTGCCCTTGAGGGCAGTATTAAAAAATACTAGGAGTTCCAATAACATTAGTATAAAAAGTATATCAATAATTTTTTCGAATTTCTACAAGCTAAAGTATAAAATACTAAAGAGTACATAAAAGGTTAAAAGTGTTTTGTTGGATAAGTGTACTATTATATGTATCTTATGTGATATTTAAATGTCATTTTAAATCAAGTTAACTCATAAAAATAGCTGAAAAGCTAACGGTGGTCGTAGTACCCCCCTATGATTTCACCCCTAAAATCTATAAATTCTCACCCCTTAAAACCCCTTTTAAAATACAAAAATAGAACTAACAGATCACTACGTGAAGTTAGCCCTAAAACTCATTTTTGGATAGGGGGTGTACATAAATGGTACATCTGACCGGCTATTACAACAATGGCTGGAGTATTTGGTAAATACGGTGTCCCAGTAGGTGCAGGTGTTTTAGCTAGCGCTAATGGACAAGAAAGACTAATAAATACATTTAACAAAGCTGCTAAACAAAATAAACGTGTAAAAATGACTATAAGCACAGGACCTACACCAAATTTAAATAAAGTAAGCTACAAAATAGTTAATTAAAAAAAGAAACACGATTAATCGTGTTTCTTTTTTTTAATTAAATACATAATATAATCTCTTAATAAAAGTACAATGAAAAATGAAATAGTTACATAAAAAACTGTTGCACTTATACCATTAAAACTCATATATATTAAACCAATAATCAAAGCAAAAATTAAATTAAACATTATTGTTTTATACATAGGATCACCCCAAAATCTATTTAAATTCAATATTATCATACTATAAATGTTATTTTTTATTCCAATTTCCTTTTTGTCTTAAAGTTTGCGTCCTTAACAATCCTAAAAGCTGTCAGTCGGTCGGGTTAATAGCTGACGCTATCGACCGCTGTCGCTTTAAGTCTAAGTTAAGGACTCTTTAAGACAAAAAGTTTTCTCGGCATAAATGTGGGTATAATTAAATTAGATTTACTTAAACAATTCTTTAAAGGTTTTGAACGCCATTCTATTTTTAGAGTGGCGTTTTTATTTATCTACCTCTACCCCTATCACGTTTTTGCTCTTTCTTTTTCTCTTCATATTTTTCTGGATGTATTTGTCTATCAATTGCCATAAAACCATTTTTTCTTTGAGTATTATCTTGCGTTAAGGCGTTTATCCCTTTCATATATTTTTCTCTTCCCAGCACTTCTTCCCATCTTCTAAAAATTTCTTTAATTGCTTCAATAAGGGTATTAGCGTATTTAATATATTCACGTTGTTTATCACAAATATCTCTTAATTTTTTATATCCCTCTGCAAACTTATTATTTTCTTGTCTAAGTTTCTTATTTTCATTTTTAAGCTCATTCAACGCTTTACCAGACTTAATATGCTCATAATCTTCTGTAATCATTTGTGCTGCTTGTATTTGTTTCTGAAAGTTATTAAATTCTTCTTGGCTTAATACAACATTCCCTGTTTCTTGTATTTCTTTGTTGAACAAACCACCTACTTTTTCAGTTTCATGTTCATATTTGACGTTTAAAGGCTTTTTAAGCGTTTCTAATGATTTTTGGTATTCTTCTATCAACTTATTGCTTTTTTGTTGTATATGGCTTAATTTTTGGCTCTCACGCTCATATTCTTGCTTATGGTATTCTGTTTTTTGCTTATATCGGCTTACCTGATCATGTTTAGCATTTGTAACTTGTCTTGATTGTCCTCGGTCCAAATCATACCCACGTTGATTAACATATTCGTTAAATCTATCTTGAAACGCTGTTAACGCCTTTTTATTCCCTACAACTTCTTTTGCACTTAATCTACCGTCATCAGTGATAGGGACAACACCATAATGCATATGTGGGGTTTTTTCGTCCATGTGAACTGTTGCATATAATAAATTATCTTTACCGTATTCTTGTTCTAAAAACTCTTTAGCATATTCAAAAAACTGCTTTGTATCTTCTGGCGTTTGATTATCAAAGAAATCATTGTCTGATGTAATTAAACCATCAATGTGTTTAATCGCGTCTGTTCTAATTTTTCTTTTGCCTGTATAATTCTGTTCAATTTTTTCATCAATCAAGTTATTAAAATTCTGTTTATTAGCATTTACCAAATCATAATTTAAGTAAGTTTTACTATGGTCTATATCTTCATTTTCATAATTATTATTTTCTCTTTGAACATGTTTTTGTATGCCCGTTGTATTTGTTCCTGTTTTTGTGCAAGCACAAAAAATGGACTGAACAAGTCAGTCCATAAGTTCAAAACCTAAACACCAGCAACCAAAAATGGTGGTTGCTGAAATTATAAGTATTTAAAATTATTAATTTCCTTAGTACTACTCAAAATAATAATATTCTTATTTTCTTTTATCTTATCAAGTTTGTTTAGTAAAAATGGTTTTCTTTGTTTAGGGTAATTCCAAATAAACTTTAATAAAGTAAAAGATATTTTTTCTTTACAGTCTTCCCCCATGTCAATTCGAGTTTTTCCAATATTTTTAAAAAATCTTTTAAAAACTCTGTAATAACAAATTCTTCTCGATAAATTTAAAAATATAACAGTATCAGCTAATTGCAATCTATCTTCCAAAATACCACTATAATTCCCATCAATAATCCATTCGTTTTTCTCTAATATTGAATTTTGAATAGTTATTTTTTCATATTCTGTACTCATAACCCAATTAGGTTTCCAAAATAATTGATCTAAATGATATACAGGAATATTTAATCTTTCAGATAACTTTCTTGAAAAAGTAGATTTTCCAGAACCTGAAGAACCAATAACAATAACTTTTTTCACAAATTAACCCCCTTCAATATTTTTCAAAATTTAAAATTACTTAACCAAAAATCAATCTGCTTTTGCAAATGTTTTTCGTTTTCTTTTAAAGTCAATTTCATTAAATCTGTTAAATCAACTGAAGAAATTTCCTTAATCACTTTCTGGTTCTGTTGCAAAGTTGAATTTATAGTATAATTTTAACAAAAAGGAGTCTTCTGTATGAACTATTTCAGATATAAACAATTTAACA
>NZ_RXWZ01000106.1 GCF_003970575.1 Mammaliicoccus fleurettii | reverse complement strand
GGTAAAAATACTGATTTAAATTTATTGAATAATCAAATACAATTTATTAATGAGTTGAATATACATTCATTAGATAATAAAGATAAAAATAAAATTAAAGATATACTTAATTTTAAAATAAATTACACAAATGAATTTAAAATATTAGAAGAACAATTTCTTGTAGTGAATGAGGCGACAAATACTCTAGTCGAAGAGTATAAATATAGTAAAAGTAAGTTAGAAGATCTAAAGCTTAATGAATTAAATGAGAAAATCGATTTATGGTTGAAGGGACATATTGACTTTAAACATTGGACATTAGTAAATGAACAATTTGATAAATTAAAAGAAATTTTAAATACTGATGTTAGGAATATATTTATCGAAAACTCAAAAGATAATAATTTATTTCAATTAATCATGAAGGATTTAATTGAAAAACTTATTCAAAAGTATTTTACTTTGAATTATACTTTAGATTCTTTTAATAGCTTTGAACTAGAACAAAAAATTCAACTTTTAAAAAATAAAGAAAAAGAATTTAGTGATGTAACTATAGAAAACACAATATATAAAATGCAACAAAACTTAACTAATAAACGTGCTAATGAAGCATTTGAAAAAGATTTCTTAGTGTTACAAAAAGCGATAAGAAGTAGAGGAAGAGGCCAATCAATTCGAACAATCTTTAATAATACTTCAAATATTATCCAAGATATATTTCCAGTAATGCTAATGAGTCCATTGTCTATCGCTCAATATATTGATCCAAAATTCCCAAAATTTGATTTAGTTATCTTTGATGAAGCATCTCAAATTCCAACAGATGTCGCAATTGGAGCAATTTCTAGAGCAGAAAATTGTATTATTGTTGGAGATCCAAAGCAAATGCCTCCGACTTCGTTCTTTAGTTCGAATAATATAGATGAAGATAATCTTGAATTAGAAGACTTAGAAAGTTTATTAGATGATTGTCTGGCTTCAAATTTTCCTGAGAAATATTTAAAATGGCATTATCGTTCTAATCATGAAAGTCTAATACATTATAGTAATTTAACATATTACAACAGTTCACTATTTACGTATCCTTCTTCAGATGCATTATCATCTAAAGTATTTTTCGAAAATGTTAATGGGATATACAAAAGAGGTAGTCATCGAAATAATGAGATAGAAGCTAAAGCAGTTGTAGATGTGTTAATTAAACATTTGAAAAGCAATAGTGATGATTCTATTGGGGTAATAACTTTCAATATACAGCAACAGAATCTCATTGAAGATATGTTTAATATAGTGTTAGTTGACAACCCAGATTTGGATCATAAAAACCAAAATTCTTCAGAACCAATATTTATTAAAAATTTAGAAAATGTTCAGGGTGATGAAAGAGACGTTATTTTGTTTTCAACTACTTTTGGTCCAGATGAGAACAATAACATGACAATGAATTTTGGTCCATTAAATAAAAATGGTGGATGGAGAAGATTGAATGTAGCTATTACCAGAGCTAGAAAAGAAATGAAAGTAATTTCTTCTTTTGATCCTGAAGATATTGATCTTAAACGTACTAAATCTGAAGGTGTAAGAGGTCTAAAAGGATTTCTCCAATATGCTAGGAATGCTAAGTCGTTACCTGCAATTAAAAATAATTTAACTGATGATAAAAATGGAATTGCAACAATTCTTCAAGAAAAACTTTTAGAGCATAATATAGAATCAAAAGTTCATTTAGGAAACTCAGAATATAAAATTGATTTAGCTATTGTTGATCCAAGTAACCCAAATAAATATATCTTAGCAATTTTAATAGACGGTGAACACTATTATAAATCTCAAACATCAAATGATAGAAATGTTATACAACCGAGTGTATTAAATAGTTTAGGCTGGGATATTCATAGAATATGGGCGATTGATTGGTATGAGGATAAGAATAAAGAGGTTGATCGAGTAATTACCAAAATTAAAGAAATGGAAACTCAGAAGGTAAATGAAAAATAAGTTTAAGGAGATTATAGAAAAATGATTAAAAGAACAACTGAACGTACTTTTATTTGGATAGGTATAGCGGTCCAAATATTAATCTTATTAGTTTGTGGATTGCTATTATGGTATTCAAATAGTGATGGTGCTGTTATAGACATGATGAACAGTAACTCTATTTCTATAGATGAAGCCAAATCTACATTAAACATTTTATCTGGATTTATGATAATTGAATTGATTTGGGGAGTCATTTTAATGGGTCTTGCAATAACTTCTATAGTTTGGACAGATAAAAAAACAAGAGTAGCAGGTATTATATTGATAGTTATAGGTATATTATCGATTATATTAAATTGGGTTGCGGTAATTATGTGGATTATAGCAGGTACAATGTTAATTAGAAGAAAACCAAAAACTTCTTTATATAATGAATTTGAAGAAAATAATGAAAGTTTTCAAGATGAAAATCCTTTTTTAGCTAATGAAAAAAATAGTAATGATAGTGAAGATTATGTAGAAGAACAAGAAACAAAAAATGACGTTGAGGATCCGTATAAATATTAAATGGTCAAAGTAAAAAAGTATCCTATATTAGAAATAAAAAACACTTTCCATAAATTCATGCGCTAACCCCATGATGTGGGAGTAAAATAAAAACACTTTCGTTGAATTCATATTAAAATGAATTTATACGGAGGTGTTTTTTCTATGAAAAGAGTGGCATATTCAGTTGAAACAAAATATAAAGTAGTAGAAATGAAACTTAAAGGATATAGTACAAGAGAAATAATGGATGCTTTAAATATTAAAAATGAATCTCAAGTTAAAGTGTGGTGGAAATGGTATAGAAATGGGGAAACACATAGATTCAATCAACAAGTAGGTAAACAATATTCCTACGGAAAAGGAAATGAAGAATTGAGTACTGTTGAGACGCTAAAAATTGAATTAAAGCGCAAAGAAGTAGAAAATGAAATTTTAAAAAAGTACAAGGAATTGGAAAGGAAGTGGTCCCAGAGGTAGTTGTTGAATTAGTAAATGAATTGAAATCTAAATATACAGTGAAAGTCATTTTAGAAACTTTAGATATTCCAAAATCAAATTATTACAGATGGAAAAACAAAGATTTCAGTATATCTGAGGATGAACGAGAAATTATAGAACTATGTAAGAAACATCGTTTTACATATGGTTATAGAAAAATAACTGCCTTGTTAAATAGAAAAAATAATAAACCAATTAATCACAAAAAAGTACAAAGGATTATGCAAAAACATAATTTAAATTGTAAAGTACGAATGAAAAAATCGAAAAGACCAGGGAATGCATATTATAAAACACATAATCTATTAAATAGAAACTTCAAAGCAGAGAAACCTTTAGAAGTACTTTTAACAGATATCACTTATTTACCCTTCAGGAATACAATGTTGTATCTTTCATCTATCATGGATGCTTACAATGGTGAAATTGTGGCATATAAAATCGGTAATAAACAAAATCAAGAATTAGTAAATGAGACATTAAAACAACTTCAATTGGAACCAGGTACTATATTACATAGTGATCAAGGAAGTGTGTATACTTCTTATGAATACTATGCCCTATGTACAGAAAAAGGCATTACCAGAAGCATGTCCCGTAAGGGAACGCCAGCTGATAATGCCCCAATAGAATGTTTTCATGCCTCTCTAAAGTGTGAAACATTCTACTTAAACAGTGAGCTTAGAAGCTCTAATACCATTGTAATAGATATTGTCGAAAATTACATTGAAAACTATAATAAAGTTAGAATTCAACAAAAACTAGGCTACTTATCCCCTATAGAATATAGGAAATTAGCAGCCTAGAAAATAGTGTTTTTATTGAGCTCCCTTAGTAAGGGTGCAGTGCCTTCAATAAGAATTTATGGAAAGTGTTTTTATTTGTAAAGCGTTCTATTCCTCAATTATATACCTATAAATTTCATCTTGTACGGGTTTTTCCATGGATAATGTCATCGTTACGACGTTGTTTTTCTTTTCGTTTGGCATGATTGTTTGTTCTGCTGTGCCTTCTAGATAGTGTGCTTTTCCTAGGAAATAATATTCTTTTCCGTCTGCTGAATCTTCTTTTTTAACGAAAATATACATATCTATATTTTTTCTTTATGTGCCATAATTTCGATTACTTCTTTTGAGTTTAATGTCTTGTCTGATCTTGTGAACCATTTGAGTTCGTCTGGGCTAAGGAATTCATCTTCGTACTTTGTATTATCACTGATATCATCTTGTTTATGATATGTGATAAAGATGGGTAGGGTATTATGTTTAGATTTATATCCATAGATTGTACTGGATTCATCTTTATCCCAGTTTAGTAATTTAACGAAATCTTTTCTTGTATATTTGTTGTATAGGATGAGACGGTTTTGGTTTCCATGATGTGTTGTGTTATTATATTGTGCTAATTGGATTATATCTTCTACATATGTTTTGAAAAGTAGGTTTTCAAGTGATGCCGCAAATGTTTTTGTTAATGTTACTTCATCGTTTGAAATTGTTATGATTGGCTCGCCATATGTTTTGTTTATTGTAACGCTATAGAAGCTATAGTCTAATATTTTTAAAGTTGTTTCGATATCTTTAAGTGTAACTTTAGGATCTACTTTTTGTGCGAGTGTTAATAGTTCTTGTATTTTATGTGGTCTTTCGATTATTGTATTTAAAATTGTATGATCTACGTTCTTTAGTCCGGGTGCTATTTCTCTAGATAAGAATGTTAAATTCAACTTTTCATTCTCAGTTAGTTGGTCTTCTATTTTCTTTGATTTAACAAGAAATTCGTGATAGTTTTTATAGTTACTTTCAGATGAATATATGACGCTAGGATCTATAGAGTTCTGTCTAATAAAGTCCATGAGTAAAGGCATTCGACCTATTCTTTGTTCTACTTCGTTATAGGCTTGTTTAATATGAGATGCTGCACTTAATTTGGCTTGTTTGAGTGAATTGTATATTTTCTTTTTAGCGATTTCTTCAAAGTTAATTGTTGAAACACCACTTAAGACAGTATTACTAGTTAAGAATCTTCTATAGTTATCTTTATTTTGTGATTGATCGCCGGATAAAGCGACAGGGATTAGGTAGTTCTTTTCATAGTTACCTATAAAGTCTATAACTGTTACATATTCTTTATTATCACTCTTTCTAAGTCCTCTACCAAGTTGTTGAATAAAGATAATACTAGATTCAGTTTCTCTCAACATAACAATTTGGTTTACAGGCGCAATATCTATACCTTCGTTAAATAGATTAACGGTAATGATATAATTGATTTCTCCTGATTTAAGCTGTTCGATCGCTTCTTGTCGTTTTTCTGAATTATCTTCACCTGTTAAAGCTCTTGAAGGTACTTGATGTAATGTTAATTTTTCAGCTAAATCTTTTGCTTCGTCTTTTCTACTAACAAAAATAAGTCCCTTTAATTCATCACCAGAGTATCCATAGTATTGAGTTTTTTCTAATATATGTTTGACTCTTTCATTGGAAGTTAAATCAGTTAAACTACTAAAATCATCAGTAGCTTTACCATCACGAACATAGTCAGTAACGCCAAAATAGTGGAATGGACAAAGTATTTCACTTTCGAGAGCTTTTTGTAATCGGATTTCATAAGCAATATTGTAATCAAACATTTCAAATATGTTTAAGTTATCTGTTCTTTCTGGTGTAGCGGTCATTCCTAGAACGAAATTAGGAGTAAAATAGTTGAACACTTTCTGATATGACTTAGCTGCAGAACGATGAGCTTCATCGTAAACGATATAATCAAAATGATTTTGATCAAACTGACTGTATACATCATCTTTTGATAATGTTTGAATTGTAGCAAATAAATATTTTGAATGAATGGCTTTATTTTTACCAGTTAATAATCCAAAGTCTTCATCTTTGGAGAAAGGTAGTACTTTTTTGAATTCTTCAATTGCTTTCCTTAAGATTTCTTCATTGTGAACAATAAATAAAAATTTATTCGGATTATAGCTTCTGACATCTAGTGCACACAAAATGGTCTTACCCGTACCAGTTTCAGAAATAATGAGTGACTTATCTTTACCACTTTTTCTAAGTTCAGCTAATGAATGTAAAGCTTCTTTTTGCATTATATTCGGTTCGATTTTAACAGCTTGATCGATATTATTTTGAATTTCATTTTGCTCTTGTGTAATACGTATAGCATTCTTTAAATTGCGCTCATCATATGTAAGTTCATATTCTTTAATCCAGGCATTTGATAGTGGGGAACTCTTCTCCCATAGTTCATCAAATTGCGCTTTTACATTATAAACAAGATCACCATTCTTCTGAGTAGAAAGTAAGATATTGTGTTCGTAATTTACTTTTAGTGCATTCGAAGTTAAATTAGAACTTCCAACAATCATAGAAGCATAATGTTCATGCTCAAATACATAACCTTTAGCATGGAAACCGTTGACATCGGTCAGTCTGACATCAACATTATTAAGTTTCAATAATTCTTTATACATTTTAGGTGTATTAAACCCTAAATAGTTAGATGTAATGATTTTACCTTTAATGCCTTTTTGATTTAAATCATAAAGGTGTGATTTTAAACTAGCTAATCCACTTTCAGTAATAAAGGCAACTGAAATCGTAAATGATTTACATTTATATAGTTCATTAATAATCGTTGAAAGTACATTCTCTTCTTTATTATTAATCAATAATTTAGGCATGAAATTACCTTTATGAGAGATAGTGCGATCAATAAATCCTTTATGTAGTGACTGATTAAAGTCTTCTAATAAATTATTCATTGTTATCCCTCATCTACAATAATTTTCACAGCAGGTATGTCTGCTGGCGCCCATTCTAACGATTCTAATTCATTAACCTCTAGCCATTTAATATTTTTATGTTCAGTCAAAGTAGGCATCTTTTCTTTTAATTTGCATTTATATGTATGAAGATTAACAATTCCAAAATCATATTCATAAGCAGTAGATGTGATTTTCTCTCCAACTTCTAAATCACATAACATTTCTTCTTTTATTTCACGTTTTAATGCATCAATTTCAGATTCATCTTTTTCAACTTTACCACCAGGAAATTCCCACATTAGAGGTAAACTCATATTTTCATTTCTTTGCGCACAAAGAACTTTATTATTAGAAAAAATGATAGCACCAACAACTTCGATTTGTTTTTTCAAAATATTACCTCCAAAATATCGTATTTATTTATATTTTAACAAAATATTGCCGCTACGGTAATATTTTGTAAATTTACGATCAAGAAAGGTGCAATTTTAGATGATTTTAGTGAAATTTTATATCTGAAAAAATTAGAAATATATATAAAATGATGAATGAATAATTGCATATATTTAAAAATTCATTGAAAAAAGTAAAATTACAATAAAGACTTGTAATACAAGTGAAAGCGCTTTATTTAAATTTAGGGGGGATTATTTATGAAGTTTCGCTTGATGAGTTTATTAATATGTATGGCATTAATATTAGCTGGATGTAATTTTGAAAAAAAGAAAACATATAACATTGCAACTGCATCAACAGGAGGTACCTATTACCCAATAGGAGTAGGCATGGGGCAACTATGGACTAAACATTATCGAGATCAAAATACTAAATTTAATGGTCAATCTTCTGCTGGTTCAGTAGAAAATATTGATTTAATGAAACAAAATGAAGCCGACTTTTCAATTTTACAAGGTTTGATTTCAACACAAGCATCTCAAGGAACAGGTATTTACAAAGATGAAAAATATGATTCATTACGTTCAATGAGTATGATTTGGCCAAATGTCGAACACTTTGTCTTGAAAAATAGTGATGTAAAAACTGGAACAATTGCTGACATAAAAGGAAGTTCATTTTCAGTGGGACCTAGAGCTAGTGGTACTGAACAGTCAACTTTAATGATGATGAAAGGTATAGGACAAACAAAAAAAGATATTTCACCTGAATATTTAGGTTACGAAGAAACAATATCAGCAATGAGAGATGGAAGATTAGATGGTGGTTCCTTACCAGCAGGTGTACCTGTATCATCTATAACAGATATGTATGCTTCAGGAGTAAATGCATCGATTTTAGAGGTTACTGATAAACAAATGAAAGATATTAATAGCCAAGTAGATACTTGGTATCGTTATACGATTAAAAAAGGTACATATCCAAAACAGAAAAAAGATATTCAAACGATTGCACAACCAAATATACTCGTAACAACTAAAGAGATGGACCCAGATATGGTTTATAACTTAACGAAAATGTTACATGAAAATCGTGATTTCATGATAGATGTACATAACTCAGCGAAAGAAATGAAATTAGAGACTGCTCTTAATGGTTTAAATACGCCTTTGCATGAAGGAGCATATCGATATTATAAAGAAAAAGGTCTTAAAATTGATGACAGATTAATCCCTGAAGAAGTTAAAGAAAAAGAAGGGGGTAATCAAGATGAAAAATAAAGTAGAAAAAGAAGTGATGTCTCAAGTTAGAGAATTACAAGGTGGCAGTAAATATTTATTTAATGGCATAGCAATTATTTTGTCTATATTTGTTTTATCAGCCTCAAGCTTTTTAAACTTACAGACTTTTCATCAAAATTCAATATTCTTAATACTAATAGTATTACTAGGGTTTATGTTATACCCAACTAGTAAAAAAGGAGTTGAAAAAACACGACCTTCTGTTGTTGATATAATTTTCATTGTTTTAACAATAGTGGGTATTGGATACATTATTCTTAATTACACTACTTTACATGTTGATAGAGCATCACAAGCAAATACAACTGATTACATATTTGCTGTCATAGCTATCATAGTGTTATTTGAAATTACAAGAAGAACGATTGGAATTTTCATACCATTACTAAGTATATTTGCAATAATTTATGCCTTATACGGAAATTATTTTCCTATCGATTTTGCACATTCAGGATTTAGTATTAAACGATTATTATATCGTTTCTATATGACTACTGAAGGTATATTTGGTAGTACGCTATCAATTCCAGCAACATACATTATGTTATTCATTTTATTTGGAGCATTTTTAGGAGTAAGTGGAGCAAGTAAATTATTTAATGATTTAGCATTAGCTATAGCAGGTCAGCGTCGTGGAGGTCCTGCACAAGTAGCGGTTATTACAAGTGCTTTAACTGGATCATTAAATGGTAGTGCAGTTGCTAACGTGGCAACTACTGGATCATTTACAATTCCTTTAATGAAAAATATTGGACTAACACCAAGGTTTGCTGGTGGTGTTGAAGCTGCAGCTTCAACTGGTGGTATGATTATGCCACCTATTATGGGGGCTGCTGCATTTATAATGGCAGGTTTTCTTGGTGTGCCATATACAACAATAGTCCTTGCAGGTATTATACCGGCATTATTCTATTATATTGCTTTAGTATGGGCAATTGACACAGAATCAAAAAAGAAAGGATTAAAAGGGGTAAGTAAAGACAGCATTCCTTTAATTAGAGAGGTATTAAAAGAAAGAGGCGCGTTGCTATTACCAATTATAGTTGTAATTGTAGCATTATTAATAGGAAAAACAGCAATATTTGCAGGGTTTTCCGGTATTATATCCGCAATATTAGCTTCATATTTAACTAAGGATAAATCAACAAGAGTAACATTTAAAAAGTTTTTTGAAGCTTTAATTGATGGTGCTAAAGGTTCAATTCAAGTAGCTTTAGCCTGTGCTTCGGTTGGTATAGTAATCGCTACTGTAGGTATGACAGGTGTAGGGTCTATGCTTGCTTATAATGTTATTGATATAGCAGGTGGACACCTAATAGTAATATTAATAATGGTTATGATAACTTGTATAGTACTAAGCTTTGGTTTACCTTCAACTGCTCTATATATAGTAGTTGCAGTTACTGTGGCTCCATCTTTAGTTCAAGCAGGAGTGGAACCACTTGCAGCTCATTTCTTTGTATTTTATTTTGGAGCAATGTCTAATGTAACACCACCAGTTGCACTAGCAGCATATACTGGTGCAGGTATAGCAAATGCTGATCCAGTAAAAACATCTTGGACAGCTTTACGTCTAGCGCTACCTGGATTTATTATTCCATTCTTGCTTGTATATAATCCAGAGCTATTATTAAATAATCCAACTGGTAATATTAATATTGGTGAATTAATTGTAACAATAGTTATTTCATTAGTTGGTATATACGCTTTAGTAGTAGGTATGGGTAATTATTTATTAGTTAAATTAAATATAATAGAAAGAATTTTATTTATAGCGTTTGCTGTAATGCTTATTTTCCCTGAAATGATAACAAGTATTATTGGAATTATAGGTGTTATTTTGTTAATTGGGATGCATTATATTAAAACTAAGAAGGTAGGCGTATCCTAAATGGAACATGATAGTTCAAAGCGTTTATCAGAAGTTATATTTGAAGAGCTAGTTACAAGAATAAAAAATAATAAATATAAAATAGGTGACAGACTACCCTCAGAGTCAATATTGTCAAAAGAATTTGAAGTAAGTAGATATCCTATAAGAGAGGCACTAAGCAAGCTTGATTCTATCGGATATATTGAGTCATTTCAAGGTAAAGGTAGTTATGTTATAAATAATGATGCTTCAGATTCTTTTAGACAGCATGCTTTTGGAAGATTTTCAGATAAAGATTTGCTTGATATTTTGGAGATGAGAACCATTATAGAAGTTGAAGCTGCTGGAATTTGTGCTATCAGAAGAACTGAAGAAGATATGACATTTATTGATTATGCATTTCAAGAATATAAAAAAGCACATCAAGATGAATATGCACTTGGTTTAGAAGCAGATTATAATTTTCATAAATGCATAGTGCAATGTACTAAAAATCAATATATGATTAAGACTTTTGAGAATTTAGAAGAAATCCATTTAAATGCATTGGAATATTCATTGAATTTAAATAAAGGCATGATTGAAAAAAGAGAAAGTGTAATTAAAGAGCATGAAATTATATATAATGCCATAAAAAATCAAGAAGAATCTAATGCAAAAAAAGCAATGAAAAAACATTTAGTTACAATGAGAAAGAAATTGGGCGATATAAGGTGCAGGTGATATGTATGAAGAATGTTGGAATTGAAGTAGAAGCTTGTGATATTAATGTGTAAGGAGGATTTTATGAAAACTGATGTAGTAATTATTGGTGGAGGTATTATTGGGTTTAGTACTGGATATCATTTAAAATTACAAAATCCTGAGTTAGATATTTTAGTATTAGAAAAAGAAAAGAGTTTTGCAGAACACCAAACTGGTCATAATAGTGGAGTAATTCATTCAGGCATTTATTATAAGCCAGGTTCACATAAAGCTGAATTTAGTAAAAAGGGTTCACAATCTATGATTGATTTTTGTAAAAAATACAAACTTCCATTTAATCAATGTGGCAAAATAATTGTTGCTACAGCTGAGGAAGAGTTAAAAAAATTACATGAATTATATGAAAGAGGACTACAAAATGGACTTTCAGTAAAATTACTAGATGCGGAAGCAGTAAATAAGATTGAACCATATGTGAATACAGTAGGTGGTATAAAAGTAGAAGAAACGGCGATTGTAGATTATAAAAAAGTAACAAAACAATTTAAATTATTATTTGAAGAATTAGGTGGAAAAGTTGAATTTAATACTCCAGTGACACACATTGAAGTGTCAGAGGATAATATTATTGTAGAAAGCCATAGTAAAAAATTTAGAGCTAAAAATATAATTAATTGTGCTGGTTTATATAGTGATAAAATTGCTCAAATGAGTGGTGTAGATACAACTATTCAAATCATTCCATTTAGAGGAGAATACTATCAACTTAATACTAATGCTGAAAAATATGTAAATACTTTGATTTATCCAGTACCAAATCCTGATTTGCCTTTTTTAGGAGTACACTTTACAAATATGATTGATGGAGGTGTTGATGTCGGACCAAATGCGGTACTTGGATTAAAAAAAGAAGCATATGGAAAAATAGATTTTCATAAAAATGAAACACTAGAAATTTTAAAATTTCCTGGGTTATATAAGATGGGATTAAAAAATATAAAAGAAGCATTAGGAGAATATTATCGATCCTTTAATAAAAAAGCCTTTGTTAAAAATGCACAAAAACTCATTCCCTCAATAAAAAATGAAGATATCAAACCAATAGAAGCGGGTGTAAGAGCACAAGCAATGTTAAATGATGGTACATTATTAGATGATTTTGTTTTTGAAAAAGGTAAGCATTCATTACATGTTTTAAATGCACCATCACCAGCAGCCACTTGTTCAATAGAAATTGGAAAAGAAATTGCAAAAGAGTATAAAAAACTGTGAAAATAAATTGTTGAAAAAGCAGAGAAATCTGCTTTTTTAATAAAAAGATTTTGAATACCATTAAAATTATCTTATAAATTACTCGCTATTTTTTGATTTTATAGTAATAATAATTTAAATTATATTGACTCATTGAGTCTCTTTCTATAGCTCTATGGTTTTCTAAATAAACAGGCAGTAAAGCAATGCCTTTTAAATTAAAAATATCTAGTTATGCTCATGATTTTATAATACATAACAAACGTATTGAAATATGTAATATTAAAAGATAAAATTGTAATAATACATGTAAGCGGTTTAATTTATTTTAAGAGATTTATTTGGAATGGATCCACTTTAAGAGATAGATAAACTGAGGAGGGGCAACATGAATAGTGATTTATACTTAATATTGATTGCAGTAATAGGTATCGGTGTACTACTTTATTTAGTTATGGTATCTAAATTACAAGCCTTTGTTGCGCTACTTATTTCAAGTGTTCTTATTGGCTTAGCTTCAGGTATGGACTTAAACAAAATAGTTGAAACTGTTGAAAGTGGGATGGGCGGTACTTTAGGGTTTATAGCTGTTGTTGTTGGTCTTGGTGCCATGTTTGGTGAAGTGTTAAAAGTTTCTGGTGGTGCAGAGAGATTAGCTTTAACAATGGTTAATAAATTTGGTGACAATAAGGCGCAATGGGCACTTGGTATAACTGGCTTCATTGTATCTATACCTGTATTTCTAGATGTGGCCTTAGTTATTTTAATCCCAATAGTTTATAGTTTAGCTCAAAAGTCTAAGAAGCCTATACTTTTTTATGGTATTCCTTTATTAGCAGGTTTAGCTGTAACACATGCATTTGTTCCACCAACACCTGGACCGATTACAGTAGCTAAAATGTTAGGGGTAGACTTAGGATGGGTTATACTATTTGGTGTAATTGCTGGGATACCTGCAATGATTATAGCAGGTCCAATTTTCGGAACATTTATCAGTAAGAAAGTACATATCGAAATGCCAGATATCGCAAAACTGCATGGAGAAGTAAAAGGTATTAAATCAGAAAAAGATCTACCTAGCTTTGCTTTAGTAGTGAGTCTGATTTTAATTCCTTTAATTTTAATATTAATTAATACCGTATCAGGTGTCGTTTTGCCAGACGGTATGGTTAAAGATGTTCTTACATTTGTTGGTCATCCTTTTATAGCATTGATCATTACAGTATTATTAACATTTTGGTTATTAGGTACTAGAAGAGGTTACACTAAAGACGAATTACAAGAAATTGCAACTAAAGCATTGGAACCAGCAGGTATTATTATCTTGATTACCGGTGCGGGTGGTGTATTCAAACAAACTTTAATTGATAGTGGTGTTGGTAAAGTAATGGGTGAATTTATGGCACAAACGAGCTTACCAATAGTAATGGTAGCATTCTTAATCTCGTTGTTCGTTCGTGTAGCACAAGGTTCTGCAACAGTAGCAATGGTAACAGGAGCCGGACTTGTCTCACCAATAATTGCTGACATGTCAGTATCACAGCCAGTGTTGGGACTTATAACAATCGCAATCGCGGCAGGATCCACAGCGGTATCACACGTAAATGACTCAGGATTCTGGTTAGTAAATAGGTTCTTCGGAATGACAGAAAAGCAAACACTCAAGACATGGACAGTAATGGAAACAATAATTGGATTTGTTGGATTTGCTGTTGTGATGATATTAAGTTTGTTTATAAAGTAGGAAATAAGAAAATATAAATAAAAAATCGAGGCTGAGACAATTAACTTGTCTCAGCCTCAAATCATTATATAGTCAGTAATGATACCTACAAGAAATAATTAAGATAGATGAATCTTTTATTGTATATACTAGTCTATGTTTATAATTAATTCTTTTTTACCAACTTCTTATCTTTTTCTTGAAAATACTAGGTTTTTGCTTGATAAAATTAATAAACTTATATTTAACGTGCTTTTAGTTCATCGCTTGTCATCCATTTATGATTTTTAACCATTTTGTCATCTTCCGTTGATTTATAATCAACTACATAAACAGTTGTTTTGTTTACATCATCTATTTTTGCTTCTGAGCCTTTCATACCATTCATGTGGTCTGCTTCTAATTTAACAGTGTCTCCTTTTTTGAATCCTTCTTTAGGTGCATCTGCTACTTCTTCATTAACGACCCATTTATGATTTTTAACTTTTTTTCCGCCATCTTTAGGTGTATAAGTTACTTCATAAGCATAAGTTTCATATGCACCTTTAACCGTACCTTTAGCGTTTTTCATACCAGGCATATGACCTTCTGTAATCGTAACTTTATCATCTTTTTTAAATTTACTGTCTTCTGTAGTTTTCATACCTTTAGGAACTTTACTATCGCTTTTATGATCCATATGCTCCATATTTTCTTCTTGCTTGTGATTTTTATCTTTTTTGTTTTCGTCCTCTTTATCTGATGAACAAGCTGATAATACCAATCCTGATGCTAATAAAATAAAGCTTAATTTTTTAATCATTTTTAAATCTCCTTATTAGTTTAATTTTAGTGTGAAAGCGTTAATTGCTACGATAATCGTACTGAATGACATGAGTATAGCTCCTACAGCAGGGGATAAGATTATTCCGATAGAAGCTAGTATTCCCGCTGCTAAAGGTACAGCGATAATGTTGTATCCAGCTCCCCACCAAAGGTTTTGAATCATTTTTTTCATTGTATTTTGAGAAAGATTTAAGAAACTAATAATGTCTGATGGATTGCTTTTAACGAGTATGACGTCACCAGATTCAACAGCAACATCTGTACCTGCACCTATAGCCATGCCAATATCGGCTCTAATAAGACTTGGTGCATCATTAATACCATCGCCAACCATCATCACTTTACTACCTTTTGATTGATAATCTTTAATAATATTTTCTTTATCTTCGGGCATTAATTGTGAATGGACATCATCAATACCTAATTTTTCAGCAACTGCTTGGGCTACTTCGTTATTATCACCTGTAAGCATGACAGGTGTGATGTTTCTAGATAATAGATCTGAAACCATTTGTTTTGAAGTTTCTTTAATTTTATCACCTTGTGCGATAACACCAATAACTTGTTTGTCATCAATTAAATAACTAACAGAGTTGCCTTCTTTAGCAAGTTTAGTAAATTGGTCTTTATTGTAATCAAATTTATTTTGATCTAAATAAGTGACATTTGTTATTTTTAATTTTCTATTATTAACAGTACCTTCTAGTCCGACACCTGGTAAGTTGTTGACTTCCTTAGGGCTAGAATAGGAAATATTTTTACTTTTAACGTAATTGACAATACCAGTAGCAAGTGGGTGATTTGAATTACTTTCTAAGGAAGCAAATAAACTCAATACATCTTCATCTTTTAACTGTTTATCAAAACTTTCATAATGATTAACTGAGAAATTCCCTTCAGTTAATGTGCCTGTTTTATCCATCATGATATAACTTAAATGTCGGGCAGTTTCTACTGATTCTCTATTTTTGATAATTAAACCATTGTGAGCACCAATAGATGTAGAACGGGCAGTAACTAAAGGAATTGCTAATCCTAAAGCATGTGGACAAGCAATGACGAGTACTGTTACAAGACGTTCAAGTGCAAAATCAAAATCATTATGGATAAGCATCCATACTATAAATGAAATTAAACCGATACTAACTGCAAAGTAGAATAAATAACCAGCTACTTTATCAGATAATAACTCAGCTTTGGACTTATCATTTTGTGCTTGATTTACAAGTCCCATTACTTGAGAGAGATAGCCATTTTCACCAGTAGCAGTAACTTTTACTCGTATCGTACCTGAACCATTGATAGAACCGCCAATAACTTCATCGTCAAATACTTTAGGAACGAGCTTCGATTCACCCGTTACTAATGCTTCGTCAATAGATGTCTCACCTTGTATGATGATACCGTCAGCGGGTATGCTTTCACCAGCTTTAACTTCAACGATATCATCAATATCAATTTCAGATATCTTTACTTCTTGGCGTTCGTCTTCACTGATTATTTTTATAGCTGTCTTAGGTAAGAGTTCTGCCATTTTCTTCAAAGCATTACTGGCATTACCAACAGCATTCATTTCAATCCAGTGACCTAATAACATAATGACAATTAAAGTAGCTAACTCCCAGAAAAAGTCCATAGTATGTGCTACGTTAGTAAAGTTATTCATATAGAATGCATATAAACTATAAATATATGCAACAGAAATACCTAGCGTGACTAATGTCATCATACCAGGTTTTTTACTTAGAATTTCATGTTTAGCACCAGTAATAAATGGTTTTCCACCATAAAAGAATAATGTTGTAGCAAGAACTAATACAATCCAATTTGAACCTTTGAATGAAAATTGAAACGGCAATGTTATCCCCATCATAGGTGATAGAATAATAATAGGTATTGCGAAAATTAATGAAATAAAGAATTTACTTTTAAAATCACCATGGTGATGAGCGTGATCACTGTGATCACCATGGGTTTCATGATTTTGATGGTTATGGTGTCCATGATTATGTTCGTTTTCTTTATTCAAGATAGTAAACCTCCTATTTATAAAATTTTAAAATAACTAGTTAATAATCATAGTATATCATATACCCCATATAGGTATATAGTGGAATGATTTATTAGTGATTTTATTGTTCAATAACAACAATCATGGTTTACAATAAATAGTGATAACAAACCTTCCAAGAACTTTATAAATAAGAAAGGTAGATACAAATTGGAGCTGAAAATATGGAGATATAAGATTATGCAATACGCGTAATCAATTTAAAAAATGACAATAATCTTTCTTCAATTATAAAAGAAAGAGACAAACAAATAGAAATTTTGAATGAAATAGTAAGAGACTAAAAAAGTGTAGTGGTGAGAGGATAAATATGTAATGACTTAAAAATTTGTTTTGTGTATAGGAGATGTGTAAATGAGTAAAACACGTTTAATCATAACGCCATTAATTATAAGTTTAATACTTACACTTATTATATATTTTTTGTTTTTAATTCTTGATTTAATAACAAATTTTCATACTTCTGACGTGTTATTAAACGTAGATTTTATAAGGAATTATGAAAATATGACTTTGATAGAAGAGTTGAGCTACCATTACTTAACTACTTTAATCATAGTAATCATCACTATTGTTATTTATGTTAATTACATTAATTTAAAACCGCTATTTTTTATAATATTATTAATCACTTTCACTATTTTGTATCCATTTCTTATAAAATTGTCAGTAAGGGATATGTTTGAATATAGCTTAAATGAACATGTTATTTGGATAGTTGGGCATATGTTATTTCTATACTTATTAAACACTATTATGACAAGTCAATGTCTCAGGATTCTAGTTAGTAAATAGAGTCTTCGTGCGATTCGCATAGATTTACCTAGATCCACAGCATCCTATCCATATACAACAAAAAACGAAGAGGCTGAGACAACTATTTTGTCCCATTCTCTTCGTTTTTATATTATTTTCTACTTTTGATTAACAAATACATAAAGAATGGTGAACCGATGAGTGCTGTGAATATTCCTGCTGGGATTTCTTTTGGTAAGAAGATGGTTCTTCCTATTAAGTCACTCAATAATATAATGATTGCACCAATGATTGCGCTATATAACAAGCGATTTCTAAATTGATGTCCTCCAAGTCTCATTGCAATATGTGGTGCGATTAATCCGACAAATTGTATGCCACCTACGTAACTCATCGATATACCTATTAAGATACTCATTGAAATGAGGGCAATGACGGTTATGTATTGATAAGGATTACCTAATGCAAATGACAAGTTTCTTCCTAAATAATGTACATCAAATGATCTTGCATAGTACAACAGTATAAACATTACGATGAGTAATATACTTCCTACTATCATAACTTGATTATATTCTGCTTGATGTACTGAACCTGTAATCCATATTTGTGCTTGGGCACTACGTTTATTTGAAGTCAAAATTAAGAACATAACAATTGCCTGACAAAGTATGTTAAAACTAATACCTATCAAGATTAAACGGTCTCGTTTGTAACTTTTTCTTAAAGCTAAAAAGTACAATAGCGCTGTAATAATGACAGCTCCTAGCATAGAGAATATCGGTTGATAAGTAATGGGTAATAATAACGCTTCTGTACTTGTTGTTAACACTATTAAAAACATTAAAGACCCTACATTTGCACCTTGTGATATACCAATGACATCTGGTGATGCTAAAGGATTCTTAGTGATGAATTGTAAGACGCACCCTGCGATACCAAGGGCTGCACCAGTTACGATTGCGAGTAAGACTCTTGGCAGTCTTAATGTATTAATAACAAGATTAGTATAAGGATCTCCTAATTTAAAGAGGCCGCTTAATACATTTTGTGGCGCGATAAAGCTATCTCCTAACATGAGCGTAAGTACAGTAGTTAACATGAGCATTATGATTAGTGTGATTAATTTCTTCATTCTGTTAACTCCTTACGTTTAAGAATTAAATAAATGAATATTGGTGTACCGATCAGTGCTGTTGTAATACCTACAGGAAGTTCTCTCGGCATGAGTAAATATCGACTCAAAATATCACTTAGTAATAGAAGACAGCCACCTAATATACCTGATAATGGTATGACGATAAAGTGGTTATGTGACTTGCATATCAATTTTGCAACGTGTGGTGTAATAAGACCTATAAATGAAATCGGCCCTGCTAATGCAACTGCCGTACCACTTAAAAGGACAACTGCAATCATTGTAAATATTTTAATGGTTAATATTTTAGCTCCAAGACCTTTCAGTGCATCATCACTCAACATATATAAATTGAGTGGTTTAGCCATGTATAAAGCAATGATTAATCCGCCAACAATGAATGGCCAAATATAGATTAAAATATTGATATTTTTATTAGCAACAGAACCATTTAACCAATATATCAATTCTTCTATTGCTGATTCATTATAAATAAGCAAACCTTGTGTAATTGCCATACAAAATGCACTAATGCTCGCGCCGAATAAAGTTAATTCCATTGCATTAAACGGTTTGTAAGGTAAGGTTGTTGCTAAAATGATTAGTGTTGCAATAATGATTGTACCGATGAAAGCCATAAATGCTAATTGAAATCCACCGTTCATACCGAATCCAACAGTAGCAATTACTACCATTAAACTCGCACCACTGTTAACACCCATGATGCCAGGGCTTGCAAATGGGTTACGGGTAATGGTTTGGATCATTACACCACTAATACCCATTAAAACACCGACAACCCCGCCCAAAATTGCGCGAGGTAGTCTTAAATGTGTGAGTACACGTTGATCTTTAATTGTTTCTCCGTTGATATAATGATGCCATATATCTAAAAAGCTGAAATGTTTATAACCGAGCATCATACTTAAGATGAATAGTAAGATAAACAATCCTGTGAATAGGAGAAACCACCAAAGGTATTTATTTTTCACTTAGCTTTTCCTTTAAATCGTCAATCATCATATTGGCAGATAACACACCACCAGAAGTGTTCCAAACAGCGTCATCTACTTTATAGACATGACCTTTCTTAGATGCTTCTAAGTCTTTAAATGCTGGATCATTTATCCATTCTTTTTCTAACTGAGATACTTTCTTATCATCTTCTTGGAAAGTGAAGTAGAAGATATAGTCTCCATCCATTGCTTTCATTCGTTCTTTCGTAACACCTTTTTCAGCAAAGTCATCTTTATCTTGACCTTTAGGACGTTTAATTCCTAACTCATCTAAGATCACACCAGAGAATGTATCTTTATGGTATATTCTAACGTCTCCAGGCATAAAGCGAACCATTGAAACTTCTGAATTTGCTTTATCACCAATTTCTTTTTTAGCTTTTTCTACATGTTTATCATAATTGCTTAGAACTTCTTTACCTTTATCTTCTTGATTTAAAGCTTTTGCATATAAACTGAAGTTATCTTTCCAATCTCCACGTAATTCGTTTGAAAATACTGTCGGAGCAATTTCGGAAAGCTTCTTGTATTGAGCTTCTTGTCTGAATTTGTTACCGATAATTAAATCTGGTTTTAATTTAGCGATTTTTTCTAAGTTGATTTCACTTTCTCCACCAACTGGCTCAATACCTTTGTATTTCTTTTCTAAATGTTTATACCAAGGATTACCTGTATATGAATTAGCAGCTCCAACTGGTTTAACGCCCATTGAAACAACAGCTTCAGTACCTTCATTTGTTAAGACTACAACACGTTTAGGATCTTTAGGCACTTTAGTTGTACCCATAGCATGTTTAACTTCATGCGTATCTTTATTTGAAGATTCCTCTTGCTTACTACCACAAGCTGCAAGCATTACAACTAAAACTAATAATAATGATAAAAGTCTTCTCATTTGCTTTACCTCTTTCTAAGTCAAATTTATGATAATGATTTTCATTATCAATTATAAAATATTTCCTTTTTTTGTCAATATAAAATTTGATTGTGATTCTAACCTATGTATAATTCCGAGCTAAAATGCTGAACATGCTGATAAATATACCATAAAACTCGGATATACGAAATCTGTGTATAGTTGTGCTTAAATATAGCGGATGACAGGTAGTTCATGAGATAAAAATTGTAAATGACTGATGTCGTATCCATAGCTACCAGCGTATTTAAACATGACCCAATCTCCTGTTTTTATATGGTTAATTTTATAAGGTTGGCCGAATACGTCATTAGGGGTACATAATTTACCTGCAAATACGACTGTATCATCAGTGATTGATTTAGTTCTAGCAATTGTTTCTTTGGATTCTAAAATTTCATAAGGCTGATTATGGTTCCATGCTTTAGGAAATCTGAAATGATTTGTGCCACCATTTAATAATACAAATGTCTTGTCATGCATGGATTTAATATCAAATACATTTGCTGCATAGTAACCAATTGGTCCCGTAACAAAACGACCTAATTCAAATGTTAAGCGAGGTAAGTGGTGAATACGTGTTGCAAAGTAGTCAAAGTCAAACAGCTTTTGTTCATCATAATCTATACCAATACCTCCACCTACATTGATGGAATAGTCTTCAGGTAAATGTGCTTTATATTGATTTGTAAATTCGACTGCACTTTCTATGAATGTTACATGTGCATCCTCATCTAAATTATTGCTCATTGAATGAAAATGAAAACCAGTGAATGTGATACCCTTCGTTTCTTTGCAGATTTGCATGGCTTCATTGATATCACTGTAGGGCATGCCAAATTGTGTTGGAACACCTGCCATTTTCAACCTTGCTGTAGATTTAATATTGCTTAAATTAATTCGGATCATCACTTCAATAGTTTGGTTAGTATCTTTAAGTAAATCTTTTAAATAATCTAGTTCAAATAGACTTTCTACTTGAATAGACTTTACATGTTCTTCTAATGCATATTCTAAGTGTCTCTTAGTCTTCACTGGACCACCATATATAATGGGAATGTCTGAAGAAAGCGATCTTGCTTTTTCAATTTTACCTGAAGAGGCAACCTCAAATCCTGAAACAAAAGGTAAAAGCGTTTCTAAAATTTTGAGATTTGAGTTCGCCTTTACGGCATAATAAATATCATGTTTAGTAACAGACCTTATCCAATTGATTCTATTTTTTAATTCTGTTAAATCGTAAATATAATAATCATGATTTGGGTCTTCAAGTGTCTTAGCTATTCTGTTCATATTGATTCTCCTTATTTATCATGAGCATGACGCAAATGAGTGTTAAGAGCAGTCCAGAAATCATTGTGATATAAACAATTTTTATGTTGAACTGTTCAAATATAAAGCTTAGTAAAATACCACCGAGCGGAATGAATCCTTTATCCATCATGGAAATAGATAATACAGAGCCTCTATATTTAGCTTCTACATGTTGTTGTACAAGAATTCTATTAGTTGTTCTAAATGCTTGTGATGCGAAGCCCATTAATAATAGGACCGCAGCATATAAATAAATATTTTTTATGAACATGAGTAATACAATCGTGATGATAAATATAACAGTCCATAGTTTTAAACTTTTTATACTGTTCATGTCTTTTGAATGCATAAAAATCAGCAATATGATAATAGAACCTGCTGCAATCATTGCTGTAAAGAGTGAATAGATCATCGTGCGACTGCCAAATTGTTCGTCTACAATACTAGGTAGAATAATCGTATAAGAAAAGCCAAACAACATTGAGAACACACTTGATAACATCAGCAGTATGATAACTGGTTGAGATCTTAAGTATGACCATATTTTATGTTTTGCTTTCTTTTGATGATGTACTTCAGGTAAAGTTTGGTTGAGTAATATGACCATTAAACTTCCTAGTATCGGCAATGATAAGACGACGTTCGAGTTCAACTGTGCTAATAATAAACCACCAAGAAATGGACCGATCAATCTCGCAAGATTTAATATTAATGCATTTAAACTGATAGCTTTATGCAAGCGGTCAGGTGACACGAAACTTTGAATCAATGCATTCCTTTGAATCGTATCAATTGCTTGGAAGAAGGACCGCACCATAATGATAAATAGAATGATATAAATATTCCATTTTTGCCAAAATGCACAAACTACACTTACCGTTAATAACATATTAAATATATGGATGATATACATTAACTTTGTTGAGCTAACGGTGTCGATGAGTTTACCAATAATAAACGCAAAGGCTAACTGTGGCATTAATCTTGCAAAGTTAATATAAGCGATATAGATGGCACTTCCCGTTAGCTGCAACGTAATCCAATTTAACGCAATAATATCTACCCAATCAATCGTTCGAGCGATACACTGAGAACTTATAAAACGATGATAAGGATTAAATTTTAACTTCATCATTCATTAAGAGCGGGTTTGCTCTTTGTACATAAATATCTTGTTTATCATTTGATATGCGCATCGTTAACAATGCTTTTTCGTTTATAGTCTCTGTGTAGAATGCTTTTATATCTGCTTCAGTATGTTCTCTGTTTTGAGTTTTTAACATTTCAAATACAGCTTTGAATTTACGATTAATACGATGCCATAATTGTTTCTTATCATAATGAAAATCTTCGCTAAAATGATGAACGAGCGTGTTTAAATGATTGCTAATTAAAGTGTTTTGCACTTTTTCGTACATGCTATCCGTTGTAGCGTTTGTTAAAGCATCGCTTAATTTTAACCATTCGGGAACGCGACTCGTATCAATACGTAGACCGCCAAAGTCTCTTACATGTAAACGAATAGGGACACCGTGAATAAATTCAAATGACATATTTTGCAGATGTGCTTCTAAGCCAATGCCATATTTCGTCATAAGTGTGAGGGCAGTCTCAACTAATATCGAAGTATATTGATCGAACCAATCGATTGGTGTTTGCGTTTCGCGAGCTGATTCAATAACATCGATGTAAACTTTTTTGTTATTTTCGTTAAATTCAAATAAACATGTGGCAGTATAAAGCAATGATTGTGTTTGTAAGTATTGCGTGTTATTTTCTCGTAGGATAAATGATAAATTACGTTGTTTATCTTCTTGTTCGTGAATGTAAGTCATACCGCCATATTCTAAAACAGGCAAACTAATATCATTTAGACGTTTGTCAGTCTTATATATTAATTTAAAATATTCTCCAATATTTTTAGAATTAATAATACTATTATTGCTTATCGAACGTATCGTTGAAGTCATTTGTGAATTTACAGGCAGTTTAATAATGGGTGTAACGGCATCTAATGGACAGACAGTTCGGAATGATGAAGTACTTTTAACTAAACCACCTTTATGTTGTAATGGGATAATTTCTTTGGATTGAATTTCTTCAAGATAAACATTAGGTATAACATGTTCGTATTGATAAGGATGAACAGGTATTAAGTCATAACCATCTGGAATTAATCCCGTATAGCCACTAAATTCTGCTATTGTATTCATTTCGGATGTTTCTAAATTGTTATAAAGTAGTCCTTTTTTAACGAATAACCAGTTAAGTTTGAAAGCTTGATTATATTCGGGTGAATATTGCATGACTTCTTTGAAAGATAGTCCTAATTTTGTCTTAGCACATGGATGTATATTATGTCCTGTAATGACATACTGTTCACTGTGTAATAATGGATGATCACTTTTAGGTGTATGCGAACAGTGAATGAAACTCATTGCTTGATTGATAAGATGATTTTCTATTTCAACAAGTAATTTATGATAGTTAAATGCGTCATTGCTGTGATGATTAAGCCAATTTATCAATTCAAGTGGATCATGAATATTAAGCGTAGTCTCACCTTCAATTATTTGAATATGATGATTGCGTGAATCGTAAGTGATGTATATACGATCGCTAATATATAATACTGAGATATCATTTACTGTTTCTACACGTGTAATGGGATGTGTGACTTCTTCATACAAACATGTTAATAATTTCTTGAATGTGATAGTAATGCTATCTTGTATACATTGTTCGATGTAATGGCGCTCGTATTTTTCTGTATTTGCATATACCTCGTTAGTCCAACGCATTTATTTGTCCTCCATGAATAACGGATTATTAATTTTTGTATATTGATAGTCGTAACCTTCAGAGAAAATTCTCATTTTTAATAATGATTTAATATTGAAAGCGGGTTGTTCTAAAATATTTATTTCAGGTGCACAATGTTCGTGATGTTCAGCAATTATACTTCGAATAATCGTATAGCCTTCTTCACTTTTATAACCGTAAGATTCCAATACTTGTATCAGTTGGAATAGGTGATTATAAAGTACTGAGTGAGAGAATACGGATAATAAATCTTCAAATGAATCAGTGATTAATCCAGTAGAAGAATGAATGTCTATATCTCGATCAAATAGTCTTACACCACCAAAGTCTCTAACATAAATAGAGATAGGCATGCCGTCTTTTATTACAACCGTACTGTTTTGCATATGTGCCTCTAAACTAATGCCTTCTTCTAAAATTAATCGATAAGTAGCTTCTAACAAAATATGTGCGTATTCAGTTAAGAATAGCTCAGCAGCAGATTGGAATGATACATTTTGAGCGTTCATTATCGTTTCAATGCATTCAATCAATATATGCTTCTTAGTAATGAAACTTTTAGTAATAAGGCTACCGCATACTAAATGATGGCTATTAGTATCATGGGGTATACGTTCTCTCAACATATAACTACATTTATTGGCATGCTCTTGATTAACATTTAAATAAGCGCCAGATAAGTCTCGTTGGATATAACTCTTATGATATCCATTTGCACGGTATATACGTTCAACAGCTTCACTAAGTACAATGCCATTGTGGATAGAAGCGGGAGATACATTTCTAACTGCACTTGTAGCTTGTACATTGACTGCCGTCTTAACAATATAATCCAGCTCTGCAACATCTAAAGTTCTAAATGATAATAGCGGACTACTTTCAATAGCTAAATCGTATAAAGATATCATAAATTGATTAGTGAACAAGTCTTCAAACTGTGGTCTCATGAAGTATTCAAGTTGCCATTCGTGAATAAACAGTAACGAATAATCTTTAAGCTGTATTTGATGAGTCTGACAGTATTCATGAACCCTCTGCTTAAATTTATCTAATTCATTAGTTTGAGTCGTATGGACTTCATTAACGATTGTCGCGTCACATAATACAGGAATAACTTTTACTGAATTTCGAAATTCAGGAGAATATTTAATTACCTCATTTATATCTAAACCTAATTTGGTCTTAGTCATAGGATGAAAAGGATGTCCCTCAGTTACACTTTGTTCAAAAAAGACCTCAGTTAGTGCTTCATTCTCAACAAATTCAAAAATATTATGATATTTCTTAGCATATTGGTTATGGTCTTGTTCAAATTGAATATAACTCAACGTTAAATTGCGAATAGAATTGCGAATTTCATTCACAATACGGGCATCTTTAAAAATAGAGTCTTGATCAATATGTTCAAATTTAGCAAGTTGATTAACACGACCAATAACTTCGTCGTAAGCCTTCTTGTATAGAATTTCTATATCTTCCACAGTGAAATCTTGAAAATAATTATGTATATCTTGAATGTAATCGTTAGCAACAATTTCCAAAAAAATCAACTTCCTTTATAATTTATATATTTTATAGTGAGAAACATTCTCAATTATAAAATGTTTGAGTATTTTGTCAATGAAAGGTAATAATAAAAAATAATTGCAAGCTATTATATTG
>NZ_RXWZ01000105.1 GCF_003970575.1 Mammaliicoccus fleurettii | reverse complement strand
CATTAATATAAATCCCTCCTAACTCAATTAAATAAATAATACTAAATTTATTAAAATTATTATTCCCTATTTCAAAGATAATATTCAGAAAAATTTGAAAACGTTTGTTTACTTTTATATAATGGTCATTAACTAGTTGAAAGGAGTCCTTTTACAATGACTGAACGAATTTATGGTAATACCCCTTGCTTTTTAGGTGGTAAAAATTTAACTAAAGAAAAAGATTATTCGACAGATGTTCTCGTATATGGTGTACCTTTCGAAGGCCCATGCACATGGGGAGACTATACGGGGTGTGAATTAGGCCCTAAACAAATCAGATTATCATCTGCTAGATATAGTGGCTATCTCCCTGAATTAGATCATATAGATGTTAATCAACATTTATCAATCGGTGACGTTGGAGATGTTTCAACTGTACCTCATGATGTTGAACAAACAGTAAATAATATTGAGACATTTGCAGAAGATTTATGGCGATCTAATAAATTTTTAGTTGGATTAGGCGGAGACCATGGTATTACATATCCAATTTTAAAAGGTTTAACAAATAACGGAAAAAAAGTAGGTATTATTCACTTAGACGCACATTACGATAATATGCCACACTATGAAAACGAACGATTTGCACGAAACACACCATTTATGAGGTTGTATGAAACTGAAGGCATTCGTAATGAAAGTTTAATTCATACTGGTATACACGGACCTCGAAATCAGCCTGAAACTGGTAAATTCGCTAAAGAAAATGGTGCTGTCACGATCACGATTAACGAAATCAAAGAAACGTCAGATTTAAGAAAATTTGCAAGAGATATCTATGCACAAGCTAGTAAAGATGTAGATGTTGTTTACTTAACAATTTGCAGTGATGTATTAGATTTCGCATTTAATCCAGGTGGTCCAGTTGATGGTAACGGACTGACAAGTTACGAATTACTTACTATGATATACGAATTTGGTAAATTAGGCCTTGTAGGTATGGACTTTGTTGAAGTCTATCCTATGCAAGATGCTAACCAAAATTCATCTCACTTTGTATCAACAGCTGTGCTTTATGTATTAGCCGGACACATTAAATACTTAAATAAAATTTAATGCCTGACATACGAAGGGATGGATTCATATGGCAGAACAGAGAGAAAGAAGTAAGTTCAGCATATTTGGTCCTGGCATGATTATAACCGCTTCATTTGTGGGACCAGGGACAGTTACGACTATGACTCAAGGTGGAGCCGGGTTTGGTTATAGTCTACTTTGGGCAGTGTTATTCTCAATTATTGCTACAATTGCATTACAAGAGATGGTTGCTCGATTAGCACTCGTTACAAATGAAGGTTTAGGTGAAGCCATACGTGATATTTTTAATCATCACCTCCTAAAAATCATCACTGTTTGGTTTAGTATGGTTGCTGTCGCAGTAGGTTGTGCCGCTTATATATCTGGTGATTTACTAGGTACTTCTTTAGGTGCTGCCTACTTACTTGATATACCTGAACATATCATCGCACCAGTAATCGGTATTATCATCTTATTAATAGGATTAAAAGGAAGTTATGATTTAATAGAAAAAGTCATGACCGTGCTCGTTCTTATTATGGGTGTTATTTTTATAACAACTGTAATTGTTATTCAACCAGATTTTGGTGCTGTTCTTAAAGGGGCATTCGTACCAAGCATACCTAATGGATCACTTCTAACAGTGATTGCGTTAATTGGTACAACAGTCGTTCCGTATAACTTTTTCATACATGCGACGTCTATTCACGAACGTTTTAATGGTGTTAAAGATTTAAAAATCGTTAGAACAGATACAATTCTAGCTATTGGGCTAGGCGGTCTGATTTCAGCTGCCATTCTAATAACTGCAGGTACATTAATAGAAGGCAGAGAAGTTAAGAGTTTAGTTGAATTATCTGAACCGCTTAAACCAATACTTGGTGATTTTGCTCCATTATTTATGAGTATCGGTTTATTCTCTGCAGGTTTATCATCTGCCATTGCCTCTCCTATGGGTGCTGCAGCTACTATAAGTAGTTGTCTTCGCTGGAAAGGTGGCCTAAAGAGTAAAAAATATCGACTAGTCTTTGCTATCGTGATATTTATCGGCATAATTACTTCTTCTCTTGGATTTGAACCATTAGAAGTATTATTAATTGCTCAAGCATTAAATGGTATTATATTACCGCTTATTGCAGTATTAATTTTTATTATCTTGAACAAGAAAAATATGATGGGCAAATTTGCAAATGGCATCGTGCTTAATATCATTGGAATATTCGTTGTTTTAGTCGTTTCGTTCTTAGGTATTTATAGTTTAATAGATGCTATTCAAAGTTTCATGAGTTAATTATCAAGAATTTATAGGGGATGAAATATTTTATGACAAAATTAACAGTCTATCTAGCAGGACAAATACATGATAATTGGAGAGAAGAAATCACCCAAAAAGCACAAGAAAGTAATTTACCATTAACTTTTGTTGGGCCACAAACAAATCATGATCGTTCTGATAATGTAGGTGAAGCCATATTAGGAGAACAACCAAACAATTATTATAAAGATAACGCAGCATCAGACATCAATAATTTGCGTACACAAGTATTGATGAACAAAGCAGATATCGTAATTGCTTTATTTGGAGAAAAATATAAACAATGGAATACAGCTATGGATGCATCAACTGCAGTTGCACTCAACAAACCATTGATTCTTGTACGTCCAACAGACTTAATCCATCCATTAAAAGAACTATCCAACAAAGCTAATGTCACTGTAGAAACAGTCGATCAAGCATTAGATGTTATTAAGTACATTTATGAGTAAAAATTTTAAAAAGGAGTGGAACAGAAATCTAGTTTTAAAAAATAGATTTCTGTTCCACTCCTTTTTATTCATCATTTCAATTTCATTTTCATTTTCATTTGTTTCTTATATTTAAAATAAACTTTTGATAATAAATCTGCTATGAGCAACCCAAGTGCAATAGAACTTGATATTAAAGCTACTTTAATCATTGTTATCAAAGCTTCATGATAGTCATTGAGCACTAAATTTTTAATTGCTTCATAAGCGGTTCCTCCTGGTACAAGTGGAATAATTCCAGGAATGATAAACAAAATAATTGGCGAAAAGAATCGCTTACTCATAAAGTGACTCATGATTCCAATAAAGAAACCACCTATAAATGAAGATTGTACATCTGAATCATTAAATAATAGACTTGATTGAAATGCCATCCATCCTATTGCACCAACTATTCCTGCAGGTACTAACAAGTATTTAGGTGAATTAAATAATACGCCAAATAATAAAGATGCTCCAAAACTAAATACAATATTTAATATTATTGTTATTATCATAACTCACCTCTCAAGAGAAAATTAATAATACAACGCCTACACCTACTCCTATCGCTATTGAAGTAAATGTTGCTTCTAAACCTTTAGAAATACCAACTAACAATTGTCCAAGAAATAAATCTTGTATCGCATTTGTTATTAATACCCCTGGTACAATAGGCATGACTGCAGATATTATTGAAATATTTACTGTATTCCCACCAGTTATGATTTGATTCCATATAGCTATTAAAGCAATTACACTAGCAGCAACTATTTCTGCTATAAACTTCACATTCGTCCATGAATGTAATAACTCTACGATACAATACCCTATTGCGCCGGCAATGAAAGTTGCGATGATATCTTCTTTAATTCCACTAAATAAATATAGGAAAAATACTGATATAAGCCCTGCAGCAACCATTTTAAATGGTAAAGAATATGGATATGGTGAATTATGTATAGTAAGTATTCTCTTTAAAGCCTCTTCTGCCGATATTTGTTCTTTTTCTAACATTCTCGATACATTATTTACACGATGAATATTGCCTAAATTAGTATCTCTCTTTTTCACTCTATAAACTCTTATATTATCATCTATATCTAAAGCAAAATTTATAAAAGTTGAACTTACATAACATTGATTATTAGGATATCCTAGACGTTTAGCCATTCTAAACATCGTATCCTCAACACGAAATGCCTCTGAACCCGCTTCTAAAAGAACTAGACCCGCATTCATCACTATTTCTTGAACTAATTCTTTTGAATGCTTTTTTTGATTCATACTATACACACCTCGTTTCTTAGTTACATCTATATAAGAATATCAAATATAACATTACATTTTAACTTTAAAAGTAATAAAAATAAAAAAATTTGGGATTTCAAAATATTTTTCAAAAACTACATTTAATATGCTAAATTTTTCTATTTTATGAACATTTACGATACAACTTGACTTTACATTAATTTCATAATAGGCTTAATTTTGACGTAAGGAGGAAAATAAAATGGAAACACCACCAATCAACAAACAACTTGGTTTCTTATTATATGTTGCGTCAAAAGAGCTTATTAAAAAATATACACCGATATTGAATAAATATAACTTAACTTATACAGGTTATATCGTTCTTGTAGCTATAGATAAAAACGAAGTCATCAATATTAAAACTTTAGGCGACAGACTATATTTAGATTCTGGAACATTAACACCATTATTAAAAAAACTAGAAGAAAAAGGATTCATTAACCGTGAAAGAGCGATTAATGATGAAAGAAATTTACGCGTTTCACTAACTGAACAAGGCATTGAAACACAATCTGAAATCTCAGAAGAAATCGTAAAAGTATTTCAAGGATTAGAAGTAGGCTCTGAGAATTCTTTAGAATTAAGAGATTCTATAGAAAAATTCATACAAACAACTCTTAACAAAGACATATCAGAATAAATTAATTAACTACCTCATTGTATAATGTCTTTTAATATTTAATAAGCAGTAGAAATTCATTGTAAACATTGAATTTCTACTGCTTTTTCTAATAATGCTGATTAGAGTGAGCTTAGATTGTGCTTACTGGCAGAATTCCGAATTGTGCTCCTTAGAATGTTCTTACTGGCAGAATTACGAATTGTGCTCCTTAGATTGTTCTTACTGGCAGAATTCTGAATTGTGCTCCTTAGATTGTGCTAACTAGCAGAATTCTGAATTGTGCTCCTTAGACTGTTCTTACTGGCAGAATTCCGAATTGTGCTCCTTAGATACTGCTTCTTACGGACATTTCTCGGAATTATGTCCCTAACAACACCTCTTACAGACATTTCTCAGAATTATGTCCCTTACACTACCCCTTACGGACTTTTCTCAGAATTATGTCCCTTACACACCCTCTTACGGACTTTTCTCAGAATTATGTCCCTTACACACCCTCTTACGGACTTTTGGACCGTCTACACTTAATTGGACAACTTCTTTAAAGAGAAGTATTGTTAAAATTAAGAAAGTAGGTGGTCTTTTTATGAGAAGAGAGC
>NZ_RXWZ01000104.1 GCF_003970575.1 Mammaliicoccus fleurettii | reverse complement strand
ATCGAAGAGATCGGGCAAGTTGTAGATTAAGTAGAGAGTTAATCGAAGAGATCGGGCAAGTTGTAGATTAAGTAGAGAGTTAATCGAAGAAATCGGCTAAGTTGTAGATTAATTAGATAGTTAATCGAAGACATTCTCAAAATCATCACCATACAGTAAGTGGCCGAGACAATTAATTTGTCTCAGCCTCTTACTTATTTAAATCAACTATTTATTATTTTAAGTTTTCAGCTAAAAATGCTTTTACATCTTCAGGTGTTTTGGCATTTGCTGAATGTAAGTGAGCAAGTTTTTTGTTATTTTTAAATACTAATAAACTTGGAATTCCCATTACATCATTTTCTGTAGCCGCTTCTGGAACTTGATCGCGATTAATTTGATACCAGTTGAAATTATGATATTCGTCGATGATAGGATCAATCCATTGGTTCATTCTTGTGCAATCTGGGCACCAGTCTGCAAAGAATTTTACAACTACTGGTTCTTCGCTTTGTGTGATCTCTTCGAATTCTGCATATTGACTAATTGTTCTCATTTTTATTATGCTCCTTAGAAATTTTTCTTATAATTAAAGTATATCGCATTTTCAATATTTTAAAAATTATTTAACTCATTACTATATGTTCGTTAGTAATATTGTTATAATAGATTTAAATAGACATATGGAGGTAAAGACATGATAAAATTTTATCAATATCCTAATTGTACAACTTGCAAAAAGGCAGCAAAGTTTCTAGAAGAGAATGGTGCTAGTTTCGAACCGATTGATATTACACAGTTAACACCAACAGCTAAAGAATTAAAGGATATCATTGATGGAACAGATATTACTGTGAATCAATTATTTAATACTCGAGGCGCTAAATATCGCGAGTTGGGTTTAAAGGATAAAATGAATGATTTGTCTGACAACGAAAAATTCGATTTATTAGCTTCAGATGGTATGTTAATCAAAAGACCTTTAGCAGTTTTAGGCAATAAGGTTACTTTAGGTTTTAAAGAAGACGAATATCGCCAAACTTGGTTGTAAAAATAGTTGCTTGAATAATCGCTTTATGTCATGATTATAGGTGAAATACATATAGGAGGGGATTACTTTGACAGTACCTAGTGAGTTAAAATATTCTAAAGAACATGAATGGGTAAAAATTGATGGTGATGTTGTAACAATTGGTATTACTGATTTTGCTCAATCAGAATTAGGGGACATTGTGTTTGTTGAGTTACCTGAAGAAGGTGACGAATTAACTAGTGGAGATTCATTTGGTAGTGTAGAATCTGTTAAGACAGTTTCTGAACTATATGCACCACTATCTGGAAAAGTCGTTGAAGTAAACGAAGAACTAGAAGATAGCCCTGAGTTTGTTAATGAATCATCATATGATAAAGCATGGATGGTTAAAGTTGAGTTATCTGATAAAGCTCAATTAGATGGATTACTAGATGCAGACGCTTATAGTGAAATGATAGGTGAATAATATAATATTAAACTCCACGATGCAAATGGTATCATGGAGTTTTTTTAAATCTTGAATACGAAGTTGAACTATAATATTAATTCATTTGTAGAAGGTGATGGCCATGGCGATGATTAAAAAAGTAATAATCGTAGAAGGTATTTCTGATAAAAAACGAGTGAAAGAAGTATTAAATGATCATGTTCATATTATTTGTACACATGGAACAATGGGTGTAGAAAAAATGGACGAACTTTTAGAAGAAATTTATGGTTCACAAGTATATGTTTTAGTCGATCAAGATAAAGAAGGTAAACGTATTCGAAAATGGTTTAAGAAGTATGTGAGTGAAAGTCGTCATATTTATATTGATTCGACATTTTCTGAAGTAGCTCGCTGTCCAAGACAATATTTAGCGAATGTGTTAAACTATCATGGATTTACAGTAAACAATGATTTTGTATTGAAAGGGAAGTATCGTTACCATGAAACACACAGAAATATTGAACGATATATACAAGCATTTTGATAAGGATTTACATTTATTATTTGGCTATACACCTACATGTGGAACGTGCAAAATATCTGAGCGTATGCTGGATATAGCGAACGAAGTAACACAATTACCAATCAATAAATGTGATTTAAATTTTTATCCAGAGTTCTGTAGAGAATTTGAAATCTTATCAGTACCTGTATTATTCATTATGAAACAAGATAAGGTCATAGAAAGAATATACGCTTTTCAGTCTGTTCCTTATATTGTTGAGAATATTCAAAAAGTTATTGACGATAAAAACTTATCATGATAGTATGAATTTAATTAAATACGTAGTAACTCTTATCAAGAGTGGTGGAGGGATGTGCCCTTTGAAGCCCGGCAACCGTCATATATATATGAAATGGTGCCAATTCACAAAAAGTGTAAACTTTTGAAGATGAGAGAAAGACATATTTCTAACGCCTTTCTCTTGATAATTAGAGTAAGGCGTTTTTAATTTAAAGATTAGGAGGCAGCAGATTTGATTGAGTTAAATAAAGTTGTTAAAACTTTCAAAACAAAAAAAGGTGACATTACAGCTGTTGACCATGTCGACTTAAAAATAGATAAAGGAAGTATATATGGTGTAATTGGATTTTCTGGAGCTGGAAAAAGTACATTAATACGAATGTTTAACGGTCTGGAAACGCCAACTGAAGGTGAAGTTATAGTTGATAGTGCAAATATTGGCAAACTTTCTAAACAAGACCTTAGATTAAAAAGACAAAAGGTAAGTATGATATTCCAACATTTCAATTTACTATGGTCTCGTACGGTTAAAGATAACATTGCATTTCCTTTAGAAATTGCAGGGGTATCTAAAAGTGAGATAAACGAAAAAACAAAAGCACTTATCAAAAGAGTGGGTCTTGAAGGTCGTGAGAATGCTTATCCATCACAATTATCCGGTGGGCAAAAGCAAAGAGTTGGTATAGCTCGAGCTTTAGCAAATGATCCGCACGTATTATTATGTGACGAAGCAACAAGTGCATTAGATCCTCAAACTACTGATGAAATATTAGATTTATTAGTAGACATAAACAAAGAGCTCAATTTAACAATTATACTTATTACACATGAAATGCATGTCATTAGAAAAATATGTGATCATGTTGCAGTCATGGAAAATGGTAAATTTGTCGAAGAGGGAGAAGTTATCAATGTATTTAATGACCCTCAAACATATGTTACACAGCGTTTCGTAAAAGATGACTTAAAAGCTGATGATCTTCAAAGAACATTAGAAGATTTCAGAAAAGAACAACCAAACGGAGAAATTTGGAAACTGAATTTCGTTGGTGGAACGAGTTCAGAACCTGTGTTAGCAAAAATTATTAAAACATATAATATCGATATTAATGTCATTGAAGGTGATGTTAAGTTGACTCAAAATGGCACATTTGGCCATATGATCGTTCATTTACCTCAAGGTGATTATTCTAAAGATCAAATTAAAAAAGAACTTAATGATCTTGGTGTGAAAGTAGAGGTGAATGTAAGTGAATAAATCATTTGGAGATATTATAACTGAAATGATTACAATGCCTAATGTTAAATGGGATGCCGTATGGGAAGCATTATATGAAACACTATACATGACGGTAATATCAACAGTATTTACATTAGTATTTGGTTTAATATTAGGAACATTACTATTTTTAACATCAAGAGGGACATCAAAGAGCTCTCGAATATTTTATTCAATCGTATCATTCGTCGTTAACTTATTCAGAGCTATTCCATTCATCATCTTAATTCTACTATTAATACCTTTTACAGATATTTTATTAGGAACAATCAGTGGTCCAAAAGGTGCACTACCAGCATTAATCATAGGTGCATCACCTTTCTATGCTAGATTAGTAGAAATAGGTATGAAAGAAATCGATAAAGGCGTTATTGAGGCAGCTGTATCAATGGGTGCTACAACATGGACAGTAGTAAGAAAAGTGTTAATTAAAGAATCATTACCTGCCTTAGTTTCAGGTATTACAGTGACAGCAATTGCATTAGTGGGATCAACAGCAATTGCAGGTGTAATTGGAGCAGGTGGGTTAGGTAACTTAGCTTACTTAACTGGATTTACACGAAATCAAAATGATGTCATTTTAATTTCAACAATCTTTATATTAATTATTGTATTTGTAATCCAATTTATTGGAGATATTATTGTTAAAAAAATTGATAAACGTTAAAGGAGTGTTTCACATGAAAAAAGTTTTTGGTTTATTATTCATTTCACTATTAGCAGTAGTGCTAGTTGCATGTGGTGGAGGAAGCGGCGATGACAAAGGTAAAAAAGAAACAATTAAAATAGGTGCATCACCAGCACCACACGCTGAAATATTAGAAGAAGCAAAGCCACTTCTTAAAAAAGAAGGTTATGATTTAGAAATTAAAACAATTAACGATTACACAACACCTAACAAATTATTAGATAAAGGTGAACTTGATGCAAACTTTTTCCAACATACACCTTATTTAGATACTGAATCTAAAGAAAAAGGATATAAAATTGAGTCTGCAGGAAATGTACACTTAGAACCAATGGCAGTTTATTCTAAAAAATATAAAGAATTAAAAGACTTACCGAAAAATGCTACAGTATACGTTTCAAATAACCCAGCAGAAGAAGGAAGATTTTTAGCATTCTTTGAAAAAGCAGGATTAATCAAAATTAAAGACGGCGTTGATCCAATAGATGCAACATTCGATGACATTACTGAAAATAAGAAAAATATTAAATTCAACAACAAACAATCAGCAGAATTCTTACCGAAATCTTATCAAGCAAACGAAGGTGACGCTACAATTATCAATTCTAACTTTGCAATTGAACAAGGATTAAATCCAATAAAAGATTCAATCGCAGTAGAAGGTAAAGAATCACCTTACGCTAACCTTATCGCAGTACAAAAAGGACACAAAGACGATAAGAAAATCAAAGCGTTAATAAAAGTATTACAATCAAAAGAAATTAAAGACTTCGTCGATAAAAAATATGATGGTGCAGTAATTTCAGCAAAATAAATATATTAAAAGAGCATCTAGCTATTCGGCTAGATGCTCTTTTAATTTTATTGAGCTAGTTTTCGTAGTCTTGACCGCTAATAATTTATACCATGCCATTAGCGAAATAAATAACAATCATGAAGACTGCTATTGCGTATAAAATAATGCCAATTGATCTATAGTTTCTTACATTAAATGTAGCGATACTAGCAATTGTCAATGCGGTTAAAAGTGTGTTGTATAAACTACTTATATTTATGACGCCTACTAAATTTAATAATAATATAAAAGCACATATCGCACTTATTACAAATGCAAATTGTTCATAGCGTTTCATTTGGACTTCCTTTCCGTATTTTAAATTTTATTTAACATCATTATAATATACATTTTCCTAAATAGCCTTCTTAAGCCATTCAAATAGATTTTACATAAAATGAGAATAGATTGAAATGATTATCATTTGAAAGACTTTTCAGAAAAATGTTATTTATGAAGCGTTTCTTCTATATAAATTGAGCGAAAGTGTTTAATTGACTTAGTAACTACGTTATAATGTGAAGGGTAAAGAATCATAACAAACTTTGACGTTAGATTAAAATTATTATAAACTAGAAAAGATAATGTAGGGTTATCTTTTTTAAATGTGAATAAATTCTCTGGAGGGAAAAAATAATATGGCATCAAAATTAGAAATCAAAGATTTACACGTAGAAATCGAAGGCAAGGAAATTCTTAAAGGTGTAGATTTAACAATACAACAAGGTGAAATTCACGCAATAATGGGACCAAATGGTACTGGTAAATCAACTTTATCTTCTGCTATTATGGGACACCCTAAATATGAAGTAACTAAAGGTGAAATCCTTTTAGATGGTGAAAATGTATTAGAAATGGAAGTTGATGAACGTGCTCAAGCTGGTTTATTCCTAGCTATGCAATATCCATCAGAAATTTCTGGTGTAACAAATGCTGATTTCTTACGTTCTGCTATAAATGCTAAACGTGAAGAAGGCGACGAAATTAACTTAATGCAATTCATTAAGAAATTAGATAAAGAAATGGATCTATTAGAAATGGATCAAGACATGGCTCAAAGATACCTTAACGAAGGTTTCTCTGGCGGTGAGAAGAAACGTAATGAAATTCTTCAATTAATGATGTTAGAACCTAAGTTTGCTATCTTAGATGAAATTGACTCAGGTTTAGATATTGACGCTTTAAAAGTTGTATCAAAAGGTATCAACAAAATGCGCGGTGAAGACTTTGGTTGCTTAATTATTACTCACTATCAAAGACTATTAAATTATATTACACCAGACTTCGTACACGTTATGATGCAAGGTCGCGTTGTAAAATCAGGTGGCGAAGAATTAGCGAGACGTCTTGAAGAAGAAGGTTACGAGTGGATTAAAGACGAACTTAATATTGAAGACGAAACAATCAACGCTGAATAATATATAAGAATTATAGTCAAGTAGGAGGAGTATAAATGGCAACTGAAACAAAGTTAAATATTAACATTGAAGACATCGTTAATTATTCAGCATCTCAGAACGAACCACAATGGATGACTGATTTAAGAAAAGAAAGTTTTCAAAATTTAGATAAATTAGAAATGCCTAAACCAGACAAAACTAAAATTGATAGATGGAATTTTGATACTTTTAACACTCATGTAGTTGAAAGTGATACATTCGATTCAATTGAAAGTTTACCTGAATCAGTACAAAAAATTATCGATACTGAAAATGCAACAAACTTAATTGTTCAACATAATAATACGCCTGCTTTTACTAAAGTAGACGAAAAATTAATTGAACAAGGTGTTGTAATTAAAGACTTAAAAACAGCTTTAATTGAAAACAGTGATTTAGTGCAAAAATACTTCATGACAGATGCTGTTAAAGTAGATGAGCATAGATTAACTGCACTTCACGCAGCATTAGTAAATGGTGGTGTCTTCGTATACGTACCAAAAAATGTTGTCGTTAAAGATCCTGTACAATATGTAGTACTTCATGATGATAGCGATGCGAGCTTCTTCAACCATGCGATTATCGTAACTGAAGAAAGTGCTGAAATAACTTACGTTGAGAACTATTTATCTACTGTATCTTCAAATAAAGGTCAGTTAAATATTGTTTCTGAAGTTATAGCTGGAGCTAACTCAAATATCACTTATGGTACAGTTGATTTCATGGATAAAGATTTTACTGGACATATTATTCGTCGTGGCACAGCTGATGCTGATGCAACAATTGATTGGGCATTAGGCTTAATGAATGATGGTAGTACAATCAATGACAACACTACTTATTTAATGGGTGACCGTTCAAACTGTAACCTAAAAACAGTAGTAGTAGGTCGTGGAGAACAAAAACAAAACTTTACAACACAAATCATTCAATATGGTAAAGAATCAATCGGACATATCTTGAAACACGGCGTTATGAAAGATAGTTCTTCATCTATCTTCAATGGTGTTGGTTACATTAAACATGGTGGTACTAAAGCAGATGCACAACAAGAATCTCGTGTTCTTATGTTATCTGAAAAAGCACGTGGAGATGCAAACCCAATTTTACTTATTGATGAAGATGATGTAACAGCAGGACATGCAGCTTCAGTAGGTAGAGTAGATCCAACCCAATTATACTACTTGATGAGTAGAGGTATTTCTCGTGAAGAAGCAGAGCGCTTAGTTATTCACGGTTTCCTAGACCCAGTTGTATCTGCATTGCCAATTGAAGACGTAAAACGTCAATTACGTGATGTTATCGAACTTAAAGTAACAACACAAATATAAATAAAGGCACAGAAAGGTCTGATAATGTGGCCGAATCAACATTTAATGTAGAAAAAATTATAAAAGATTTTCCAATATTAGAGCAACAAGTTAACGGTAGTAGACTCGTGTACTTAGATTCATCAGCCACAAGTCAAACACCTACGCAAGTAACGAATAGTATAGTAGATTATTACAATCGCTATAATTCAAATGTTCATCGTGGTGTGCATACACTTGGTACGCTTGCAACAGATGCTTACGAAAAAGCGCGTGAAACAGTTAGAAGATTTATAAACGCACAGTATTTTGAAGAAGTTGTTTTTACAAGAGGTACAACAACAGCAATCAATTTAGTTGCACATAGTTATGGTGACGCAAATGTTTCAGAAGGTGATGAAATTGTTGTTACACAAATGGAACATCATGCTAATATCGTACCTTGGCAACAATTGGCTAAAAGAACTGGTGCAAAGCTTAAATTTATTCCGATGTCAGAAAGTGGCGAACTTGAAAAAGAAGCCATCGATAACACGATAAATGATAATACTAAAATTGTTGCAGTAACTCATGTATCAAATGTATTAGGAACGATAAATGATGTGAAGTATATTGCTGAAGTTGCGCATAATCATAATGCTGTTATAGCAGTTGATGGTGCACAGTCAGCACCACATATGAATGTTGATGTTCAAGATTTAGATGTGGACTTCTTTAGCTTTAGTGGACATAAAATGTTAGGTCCTACTGGAATAGGTGTCTTATATGGTAAGCGTAATTTATTAGATAAGATGGAACCTATTGAATTTGGTGGAGATATGATTGACTTTGTTGGATTAGAAGATGCAACATGGACAGACTTACCAACTAAATTTGAAGCAGGAACACCTCTTATTGCTGAAGCAATTGCCTTAGCTGAAGCTATAAGATATATTGATTCTATCGGAATGGATAACATTCATCAGCATGAGTATGATTTAGTTAGTTATGCATACAATGAAATGTCTAAAATCGATGGATTAGATATTTATGGACCAGCCCCTGACAAAAGAGCAGGGCTAATAACATTTAATGTAGAAGGTGTACATCCACATGATTTAGCGACTGCACTAGATTCTGAAGGTGTCGCTGTAAGAGCGGGGCATCATTGTGCGCAACCATTAATGAAATGGTTAAACCAATCTTCAACAGCACGAGCAAGCTTCTATATTTATAATACTACTGAAGATGTTGACCAGTTAATTCAGGCACTTAATGGAGCGAAGGAGTTTTTCTCTTATGAATTTTAATAACTTAGATCAACTATACCGTTCTGTCATTATGGATCATTACAAGAACCCTCGTAATAAAGGTGTTCTTGAAGATGGATCTTTAACAATAGATATGAACAACCCTACTTGTGGTGACCGCATCCGCTTAACATTAGATGTTGAAGATAATGTTATTAAAGATGCTAAGTTTGAAGGTGAAGGTTGCTCTATTTCAATGTCTAGTGCATCAATGATGACTGAAGCAGTAAAAGGTCATTCAATCGAAGAAGCTTTAGCAATGAGCAAAGAATTTTCAAATATGATGCTTGGAGAATCTTACGATATCAATGAAGAAATGGGCGACATTGAAGCTCTATCAGGAGTGTCTAAGTTCCCAGCACGTATTAAATGCGCAACATTAGCTTGGAAAGCATTTGAAAAAGGAACAAAAGAGCAAGATAACGCGTAACTTTTGAACAATGGGCGAACGCTATTATAATAGAGGAGTGAAGAAAATGGCTAAAAAATCACCAGAAGTTGGAGATTATAAATATGGCTTCCATGATGAAGATGTTTCTATTTTCCGTTCAGGTAGAGGTTTAACAGAAGAAATAGTTAAAAAAATATCTGAAATGAAAGACGAGCCACAATGGATGCTTGATTTTCGTTTGAAATCATTAAAACAATTTTACAAAATGCCTATGCCAATGTGGGGTGGGGATTTAACAGAATTAAACTTTGATGAAATCACATATTATGTAAAACCTTCAGAACGTTCAGAACGTTCATGGGATGAAGTTCCAGAAGAAATTAAAAATACTTTCGATAAATTAGGTATTCCTGAAGCAGAACAAAAATATCTTGCGGGTGTATCAGCACAATATGAATCAGAAGTTGTTTACCATAATATGGAACAAGACTTAGAAGATCAAGGAATTATCTTCAAAGACACTGATTCAGCATTACGTGAAAATGAAGATTTATTTAAAGAATATTTCGCAACTGTAATTCCAGCTGCTGATAATAAATTCTCAGCATTGAACTCAGCAGTATGGTCAGGTGGATCATTCATTTATGTACCAAAAGGTGTAAAACTTGAAACACCACTTCAAGCGTACTTCAGAATTAACTCTGAAAATATGGGTCAATTTGAAAGAACATTAATCATTGCTGACGAAGGTTCTTCAGTACACTATGTTGAAGGTTGTACAGCACCTGTTTACTCAACAAATTCACTACACTCAGCTGTAGTTGAAATTATTGTTAAAAAAGATGCATACTGTCGTTATACAACTATTCAAAACTGGGCAAATAATGTTTATAACTTAGTTACAAAACGTACATTTGTTTATGAGAATGGTACGATGGAATGGATCGATGGTAACTTAGGTTCTAAATTAACGATGAAATATCCATCTTGTTTCTTACTTGAAGAAGGCGCTAGAGGTATGACTTTATCTATCGCACTTGCAGGTAAAGGACAAGTACAAGATGCTGGTGCTAAAATGATTCATAAAGCGCCAAACACTTCATCAACAATTGTATCAAAATCAATTTCTAAAAATGGCGGTAAAGTTGTTTACCGTGGACAAGTACACTTTGGCCGTAAAGCTACAGGTGCTCGTTCAAACATTGAATGTGATACATTAATTATGGATAATGAATCTACTTCAGATACAATTCCTTATAATGAAATTATGAATGATAACATTTCATTGGAACACGAAGCGAAAGTTTCTAAAGTATCTGAAGAACAATTATTCTACTTAATGAGCCGTGGTATTTCAGAAGAAGAAGCTACTGAAATGATCGTAATGGGCTTCATTGAACCATTTACAAAAGAATTACCAATGGAATACGCTGTAGAAATGAACCGCCTAATCAAATTTGAAATGGAAGGTTCAATTGGTTAATCATTAACGACTACAGTAATACAATTTTATTAAAATAAATAACACCCAATCCGAAAGAAATACTACGGATTGGGTGTTTTATTTTTAATCTATTTCAGATAATGTTGCTGAAGATGTTCTGTTTCTTAAATCTACTTCAATTTCTTCTAAACTACGTCCTCTTGTTTCAGGAATATATTTTATAACGAATATCATTGCTAATATTCCGATTGCTGCGAAAATCAAGAATACTTGTTCAATACCCATTACTGACGTGAGTATCGGGAATAATTGAGCGACTAATAAACTACCAATTGATAATGATAATGTTGCAATTCCTGTTGCTGCACCTCGTGCTCTCATAGGGAATAATTCTGGTAGAACAATCCATAAAATAGGTCCCCATGTGAATGCGAAGAAAATAATAAACATTGTTAAGCATGCTACGATTATCCAAGCACCGACTGTAGAGTCTAGACCGATTGTCCATACTAGTGTTGCCATTATAAGTAATGAACTAACCATACCGATATTCCCTGTAATGAGTAGTTTTTTACGATCAATTTTATCCATAATCATAATCGCAAAAATGGTAACTATCACATTAACAGAACCAATTCCTACTGTACCTAAAATTGCAGTTGCATCTCCTAAACCTGCTTGACTAAAGATAGTAGGAGCGTAATAAATGATAGCATTGATACCGATTATTTGTTGTAATAAAGCAAATATACAGCCAATGAGTAGTACAGGTCTTAACCACACAGATTTCAATACTGTCCATGTGCTTTCTGATATATGAATAATTTCTTTCATTTCATCTATTTCTTTATCGATTTCAGATTGTTGTCGTGTTATAGCCATAACTTTTCTAGCTGCTTTTTCACTTCTATGCTCAAGTAACCATCTTGGACTTTCTGGCATAAAGTAAACACCAGCCATAAGAATAATAGATGGTACAACAGCTAAACCTACCATCCATCTCCATGCCTCAGCATCAGCGAAAGCATAGTTTACTAAATATGATGCTAGAATCCCTATTGTAATCATAAGTTGATTTAACGAGCTGAGTGATCCTCTTGTATCTGTTGGTGCCATTTCTGAAAGGTACACTGGTACGATTGCTGTAGAGCCTCCGACTGCTAAACCAATGATGAATCTACCGATAACAAGTATGACCATTGATTGTGCAAATGAAAGTATTAAAGCACCAAGTATAAATACGATAGCTATTATAAATACTAGCTTTCTTCTCCCGAGTTTGTCTGATAAAGGTCCACTTGCGCCCGAACCGAATATTGCACCAACTAACATGGAACTTACAACAAGTCCTTCGGTAAAGTTTGTTAGTGGAATATCATTTTTTATAAATAGTAAAGCGCCAGAAATAACGCCAGTGTCATATCCATAAAGCAAACCACCTAATGCACCAAGAAAGAATATTAACTTTGTTCGATAATTGCTTGCTTCCATCCTATTACCTCCAAATATTTTGAATAAGAACTTCGAATAACTAAAACTATTCGAGGAATAATTTATTTCAAAACCAGATTTAATTATTATAAATAACTAAAAGGTTGTAATTATCTAAATAATCTGATTTAATTATAAATGTAAGCCTTTTCAATTATAAAATCAAGTTTTATTTCAAAATAAATCAATTATATAGTTATTGCACATTACTTAATTAAGGTGAGGAGGACTGTTATGAAGCAATCATCAAGGA
>NZ_RXWZ01000103.1 GCF_003970575.1 Mammaliicoccus fleurettii | reverse complement strand
TTTGTCTGGTGACGATAGCAAAGAGGTCACACCTGTTCCCATGCCGAACACAGAAGTTAAGCTCTTTAGCGCCGATGGTAGTTGGGCTTATGTTCCGCGAGAGTAGGACGTTGCCGGGCAAATATTTATTTTTCCACAGTAGCTCAGTGGTAGAGCTATCGGCTGTTAACCGATCGGTCGTAGGTTCGAGTCCTACCTGTGGAGCCATGGCCCCTTGGTCAAGCGGTTAAGACACCGCCCTTTCACGGCGGTAACACGGGTTCGAATCCCGTAGGGGTCATTTTATTTATGGAGAATTAGCTCAGCTGGGAGAGCATCTGCCTTACAAGCAGAGGGTCGGCGGTTCGAACCCGTCATTCTCCACCATTTAAAAAAATAAGCTGGAGGGGTAGCGAAGTGGCTAAACGCGGCGGACTGTAAATCCGCTCCTTCGGGTTCGGCAGTTCGAATCTGCCCCCCTCCACCATGATTGGGCTATAGCCAAGCGGTAAGGCAACGGACTTTGACTCCGTCACCCGCTGGTTCGAATCCAGCTAGCCCAGCCATTTTAGAGCCATTAGCTCAGTTGGTAGAGCATCTGACTTTTAATCAGAGGGTCAGAGGTTCGAATCCTCTATGGCTCATAAGTAAGAGACGTTAGTTTAAGCTAACGTCTCTTTTTTTGTATATTTATATAAATAAATTATGCAAGATGTTTATGCATGAGTGTATAAATATTTGGGATATATTAATATTATCCAAGAACCCTTGTATAGCTTGATGTAAGTGCTTACATATAATAGAATGTAATAGTAATGCTAAATAAGGGGGATATTAAATTATGAATAAGCGCATTGAAATAATCGGTGCTCCAACGGCTTTTGGTCAGCGTAAATTAGGGGTTAATTTTGGACCAGATGCTTTAAGATATGCTGGTTTAATTGAAAGAATTGAGAATACAGGTCATGAAGTAATAGACAAAGGGAATGTGGAATCTCCAGTAATAGATATGAAAAAATATAAAAGTGAACAGAATGGATTAAGAAATTTAGATGAAGTTATTTCATTTTCAAACAATTTATATGAAGCTGTAAATGAAACGAAGAATAATGGTAACTTCCCATTAATTTTAGGTGGAGATCATTCATTATCTATAGGTTCTATTGCAGGTATAAGTAAACACTATGAGAATTTAGGGGTCATTTGGTATGATGCACATGGTGATTTAAATACAATAGAATCTTCTCCAAGTGGAAATATTCATGGAATGCCTTTAAGAGCTTTATTAGGAGATGGAAATGAAAATCTCACTAATATTGGTGGGTATAAAAATAAAGTTAAACCTGAAAATGTTGTATTAATAGGTATGAGAGATTTAGATGATGGAGAAAAGAAATATATAAAAGAACAAGGTATACTTACATATACTATGGCAGATATCGATAGACTTGGAATGAGTAAAGTTATTTCTGAAACTATTGATTATTTAAAAGCTAAAACGGATGGTATTCATCTTTCACTTGATGTTGATGCGTTAGACCCAGTTGAAACGCCAGGTACTGGAACGACTGTACCTGGAGGGGCAACATACAGAGAAAGTCATTTAGCAATGGAAATGTTAAATGAATCAAACTTGATTGTTTCTGCTGATTTAGTAGAAGTTAATCCTTTAATTGATGAATATAATAAGACTGCACATCAAGCGATAGGTTTAATGGGATCATTTTTTGGTGAAAAGTTATTATAATTGACAACGATATATAGATGTATTTAAATTAAGAAGTCTCTTTTAAAGAGGCTTTTTTGTTTTATATATAATTAAATTAACAATATACTGAAAAAATTGTTATAATAAGCACTAGGTAAATGAAAGGCGGAGGAGATACTATGCAGTTACCTGATATTTTTGGTGAATTGAGTGCCTTAAAGGTTATTACAGGTATACTTGATTTGATTATTGTATGGTATGTATTGTACTTGATCATAACTGTAGTTAAAGGTACAAAAGCGATACAATTATTAAAAGGTATATTTTTCATCATAATAGGTAGAACAATAAGTAATTTTTTAAATTTAACAACTACTACGCTCCTGTTTGATTTTGTATTACAATGGGGTTTTTTAGCTATTATTGTAATATTCCAACCTGAGTTCAGAAGAGCTTTGGAACAATTAGGGCGCGGAAGTTTATTTAAACGAGTTAATGTAGCGACATCAGCAGAACAAGAAAGATTAACTGATAGTGTCGATAAAGCAGTACAATATATGGCAAAAAGAAGAATTGGAGCATTAATTGTGTTCGAGAAAGAAACAGGATTGCAAGATTACATAGAAACGGGTATACCAATAAATGCTGATATTTCTCAAGAGTTACTGACTAATATATTCATTCCTAATACACCATTACACGATGGTGCGATGATTATTCAAGAACAAAAAATTGCTACAGCAGCGAGTTATTTACCTTTATCAGATAGTCAAAAAATCTCTAAAAGTCTAGGAACTAGACATAGAGCAGCTGTAGGTATTTCAGAAGTATCAGACGCGTTTACAGTTGTTGTATCTGAAGAAACGGGTTCAATTTCTGTAACAATTAATGGCAAACTTAGAAAAGAAATATCAAGCGAAGCATTTAGAGAGTTACTAGTTGAGCATTGGTTTGGATCTGTTCAAAACAGAAAGGATGTGAAGTAGATGCTAGAATCTAAATGGGGATTACGTTTTGTAGCTTTAGTGCTAGCATTACTCATGTTTTTATCTGTTAATAATGTGTTTGGCAGTTTGTTTTCAGAAAATGCTTTAAAAAGTTCTGATCATACAATAGAAGATGTACCTGTCGATACGTTGTATGATACGAAAGAATTATATTTGTCTGGTGCACCTAAAACAGTAGACGTTAAAGTTTCAGGACCGCAGTCTACAATATTACAAGCTGAAAAATTATTGAATTTTAAAGTAGAGTTAGATTTAAAAAACAAATCAGTTGGTCAGTATAAAGAAGAATTTAAGATTAAAGGTTTAAGTGATGAATTGAAAGCAACTGTGATTCCAAAAAGTGCTAATGTTTCACTACAAGATAAAGTGTCTAAAAAATATCCAATTGAAGCAGAAATAAATCAAAATAGAATTGCTTCAGGATACGAATTAGTCGGAGAGACAGTAAATCCTTCACAAGTCACTATTACAGGTGGGCAGGAAGAACTGAATAAGATTTCATATGTTAAGGCAACATTAGATGAAAATAAACAATTAACAGACGATACGACTGAAAAAGCTGGTATAAGTGTACTTGATAGCAATTTAAATAAATTGGATGTGCAAATTAGACCAGATACCGTAAATGTTAATATTAAAGTAGCTAGATCTAGTAAAACAGTAAGTTTAAATCCTATTACAAAGGGTACTTCATCAAAAGGTGTTAGTATTGATGGAATTAATTTAGATAAATCTGAAGTTAAAATATATGGTTCGCGTAATGTACTAGATGGTATTGAATCAATAGATGTACCTGTAGACGTTTCTAACGTTGACGGGAATACAACTAAAAAAGTAGATTTAAACTTGCCAGATGGTGTGGATGACGCAGAATATAAAGATGTTGAAGCAAAAATTACAACTTCTAAAAACTAATGGAAATAAAGGAGAATTATAATGGGCAAATATTTTGGTACTGATGGTGTAAGAGGTGTAGCAAATTCTGAGTTAACACCGGAAATTGCATTCAAATTAGGTAGATTTGGTGGTTATGTATTATCAAAGAAGCATAATAGTGAGAATCCAAAAGTTTTAGTTGGTAGAGACACACGTGTTTCAGGGGAAATGTTAGAATCTGCTTTAATAGCAGGTCTTTCGTCAATTGGTGCAGAAGTAATGAGATTAGGAGTAATATCAACTCCAGGTGTTGCATATTTAACGAGAGAAATGGATGCTGATCTTGGGGTAATGATTAGTGCATCTCATAACCCTGTAGCTGACAACGGTATTAAATTCTTTGGTCCAGATGGCTTTAAATTAACGGATGATGAAGAATTAGAAATTGAAAAATTAATAGACTCTTCAGAAGATAACTTACCAAGACCAACTGGTAATCAATTGAATCCTATTTCTGATTACTTTGAAGGTGCTCAAAAATATATTAGCTATATTAAATCTACGGTTGATGGTGATTTAGACGGATTGAAAATTGTATTGGATGGTGCACACGGTGCCACTTATTCACTAGCACCATACTTATTTGGTGACTTAGAAGCGACAAGTGAAACAATTGGTTGTAAACCTGATGGATACAATATTAATTTAAATGTTGGTTCTACACATCCAGAAGAATTAGCTAAATCGGTACTAGAACATGATGCTGATTTAGGATTAGCTTTTGATGGCGATGGTGACAGAATAATTGCTGTAGACGAAAAAGGACAAATCGTTGATGGTGACCAAATTATGTTTGTTTTAGCACAAGATATGGCTAAAAATGGTGAGTTAAAAGATAATATGGTTGTTTCGACTGTTATGAGTAATTTAGGCTTTTATAAAGCGTTAGAAGAAGAAGGCATTAAATCAAACAAAACAAAAGTTGGCGATAGATATGTCGTTGAAGAAATGAGACATGGGTCTTATAGCCTTGGTGGAGAACAGTCGGGACATATTGTTCTTATGGATTATAATACAACTGGTGACGGTTTATTAACTGGTGCACACTTAGCAAGTATTATAAAAAGATCAGGCAAAAGTTTAAGTGATTTAACAAGCAAAATGAAAAAATATCCACAAAGATTAGTAAATGTTAGAGTTTCAAACAAATTTGGAGTGGAAGAAAATACAAAAGTGTCAGAAATTATGACTAAAGTTGAAGTTGAAATGAATGGTGAAGGACGTATATTAGTAAGACCTTCAGGAACAGAACCATTAGTTAGAGTTATGGTTGAAGCTAAAACAGAAGAAGATGCTGAAAGATACGTAAACAGCATTGCAGATGTTGTAAAAGAAGAAATGGGTATTGAATAGTACGAATTGAGGTGGAGACAATTAATTTGTCTTTGCCTCTTTTTTTATAATTAATATATCTAGCAAAAGTACTATATTTGTATGAAATATAGTATTATAATTGCACAACATACAGTTTCATTGTAGAATGAAGGAAGCTTACTTAAGGAGGAATTATACTAAAATAAGGAAACTTATAGCGCCTGAACAATGGTCATACATGATTAATGATGCGTGTATAAACAGATACATGTTGAATGAATGTAGTTGCCTTTGTTGACGAGGAGGATAGTTATCGAATTATCGGCGGATGCTATCCCGGATGTGGCCCATTCGAAAGTTCAATGTTTAAAGCATATAGGTGACTGTATGTCCAAAGCCATTGAAATAGCCATAAATTAAAGAATGTATTGAAAGCGACTGGACAATTTTTTGGTGTCTAACCGCTTATTTAAAATTGGAGGAATTTTGTTTATGTGTGGAATAGTAGGATATATAGGTACAGCAAATGCTAAAGAATTATTACTTAAAGGATTAGAAAAATTAGAATATAGAGGTTATGATTCAGCTGGTATTGCTGTTAGAAACGAAGAAGAAATTAAAGTATTTAAAGCAAAAGGAAGAATTGCTGAGTTACGTAAAGCAGCTTCAGATGATTTTGATGGAAATATTGGTATTGGTCATACTCGTTGGGCAACACATGGTGTACCAAACTATGAAAATGCTCATCCACATCAATCAACATCTGGTCGTTTTACATTAGTACACAATGGTGTAATTGAAAATTATGAACAACTTAAGAGTGAATATTTAGAAGGCATTACATTCAAATCAGATACTGATACTGAAGTAATTGTCGAATTAATCGAGTACTTCTCAAATGAAGGATTAACTACTGAAGAAGCTTTCAATAAAGTATTATCATTATTACATGGTTCTTATGCACTTGGTTTATTAGATGAACAAGATGCAGATACAATTTATGTAGCTAAAAACAAATCACCTTTATTAGTAGGTATCGGAGAAGACTTTAATGTTATCGCTTCAGATGCAATTGCAATGTTAGCTGTTACGGATACTTATAAAGAATTAGTTGATAATGAAATCGTAATCGTTAAACGCGATGAAGTAATTATTAAAGATCAAGATGGTAAAGTGATTGAAAGAGATAGCTATAAAGCAGAAATTGATGCTTCAGACGTTGAAAAAGGTACTTATGATCATTACATGTTAAAAGAAATTCATGAACAACCTGGTGTAATGCGTAATATCATTCAAAATTATCAAGACGAAGAAGGCAATCTTAAAATTGATAAAGCAATTATAGATGATGTAGCTCAAGCTGACAGAATTTATATCGTTGCTTGTGGTACGAGTTACCATGCCGGTTTAGTTGGTAAAGAATTTATTGAAAAATGGGCTGAAGTACCAACTGAAGTACATGTTGCTTCAGAGTTTGTTTATAACATGCCTATATTGTCTAAAAAACCATTATTCATCTTTATCTCACAATCAGGTGAAACAGCAGATAGCCGTGCAGTATTAGTAGAAGCTAAACGTTTAGGACATAAAGCTTTAACAATTACAAACGTACCAGGCTCTACACTATCACGTGAAGCGGATCATACATTAATCTTACATGCTGGTCCAGAAATCGCTGTTGCGTCTACAAAAGCATATACAGCTCAAATAGCAGTATTAGCAATACTTTCTCAAGTAGTAGCTAATGCACATAACAAAAATACAGGTGTAGATATTATCCCTGAATTAGCAAAAGTGACTACTGCAATTACAGCAATAGTTGATGACGCTCCAAAAATGGAACAAATTGCTAAAGATTTCTTAGAAACAACACGTAACGCATTCTTCATTGGCCGTACAATGGATTACTATGTAGGTCTAGAAGGCGCATTAAAACTTAAAGAAATCTCTTATATACAAGCTGAAGGATTTGCTGGTGGAGAATTAAAACACGGTACAATCGCATTAATTGAAGAAGGTACACCAATTGTTGCTTTAGCTACTCAAGAAAAAGTTAACTTATCAATTAGAGGTAATGTTAAAGAAGTTGTAGCACGTGGCGCTAATCCATGTATCATTTCAATGGAAGGTTTAGAACATGATCATGATACGTATGTTATTCCACACGTACATGAAATGTTATCTCCACTTGTTTCAGTTGTTACATTACAACTTATTTCTTACTACGCAGCATTACACAGAGGCTGTGACGTAGACAAACCACGTAACTTAGCTAAATCAGTTACAGTTGAATAATTAATATAGAAAATCAGAGGCTGGTGTTGATTTGAAACAAAGTCGTACCGTTTCTAAAAAAGATGTACCGTTTTGAATAAAGTTGTACCGTTTGTAAAAAAGTTGCACCGTTTTACCCCTTTAGATTATAGTGGTCTAAAGGGGTGTTTTTATGTCAAAAAGAACTAGAACATCTAAAGTTGAAAAATGGATAAAAGAAGGTAGAGGGTCTGGTATCGGTGCTGAATACAAGCCTTGGTTGAACATTCAAGACGTTTCCTCACTTGGAAGATCTACACGTTTAAAAGGTATTAAAACTGGTAGGCAACATGAATTTTTATCGGACTTGGAACGAAATTACTTCTATTTAACTGAATTTTCGGATTCTGTTGTGGATATTCGAGAACAATATCCGCTGTTGCCGTTAGAAGAAACACTTGTCATTGCCAATGAATTAGGAATTAAACATCCAACTGATCCAAAAACGAATGAACCGATTGTCATGACAACTGATTTTTTATTAACAGCAGATAAAGGTGAAGGTAGAGTAGAGCTTGCCAGAACAATAAAAATGAAAGATGAACTTTTAAAAGAACGGGTTCTTGAGAAGTTTGAAATTGAGCGTGTTTATTGGAAAAAAAGAGGTGTGGACTGGGGGATTGTGACGGAATTAGAAATACCTAAAACACTAGCACGAAATATTAGTTATATACATGACTATTATGATATTCAACAATATGATGCATTTCAAAATATCGATTGGCAAACTATTGAAGATTTATCAATGGAATTATTGAAGAGAGTGTTAGATAAGGATAGCAGCATTCGAGAAATCACAAGTGTGTTTGATAAAGAAGTGCATCTGCCTTTAGGTAGTGGAATGACATTGTTTTATCATTTGTTAGCTCAAAAAATCATTCAAATAGATATGTTAAATCCACTAAATGTAGAAGAAACTATGGTTATTCAAACCATTGACGAAAGTAAATTAAAGCAGGTGAAATATGGATGATTTATATTAATCAGGTGTTGCAATCTGTGAAAGATTCAAAACGAATACGCATTGTTGAAATCAAAGAATCTTATGTGTATATCGTTAATGTTGATGCTATTACCTCTATGCCTAAAAAAGAGCTGTTCACATCGTTTTTAACAGACGTAGAACAAAGAGAATGGATTATTATTACGGATCCATTTGCACGTGTAATTGAAGATGAAGACTTAACGGATATTCAAATTCAGAAACGAGATTTAGATTGGGGTATTGTTCAAAAATATTGTTTAAAACATATGAATGATTTGTTTCAGAAGAGTGGTAGGGAAAGAAAAATTAAAGAGATAGCTCAGGAATTAGATGTCACACCTACAAAAGTAAAAAAACTCCTCAGTCGATACTGGCAGCGTGGGATGAATAAGAATGCGATGTTACCTGATTATGCAAAATCCGGTGGTAGAGGCAAAACTAAAAAGTTAAGTAATGATAAGGTTGGTCGTCCGCGTAGAATAACCATAAGTGGAGAACAGCGAAGCGGGATTAACATAACAGACGAGGTTAAAATACAATTTGAGCATGCGATTAATAAATATTATCGAAAAGCTAATAACTATTCTTTAAAAGACGTATATCATTTCATTTTGAGAGATTTTTATTCTACGCGATATAAAGAAAATGGTGAGATGCAATATCGTATATGGGAAAGCAGTTCAATACCGTCGTACAATCAATTTTATTATTGGTTTAAAAAATTAGAAGACCCTAAAAAAGATATGACATTTTGTATGAGTGCGAAAGAATATGAGTTAAAGCACCGTCCTATTTTAAGTAATTCTAAAGTTGAAACAAATGGACCAGGTACGAGATTTCAAGTTGATGCAACCATTGCGGATATTTATTTAGTGAGTTCTTTTGATGCAAATCGAATTATTGGTAGACCTGTTGTTTATGCAATTATTGATGTTTATTCTCGCATGATTACAGGGCTATATGTCGGACTTGAAGGACCGTCTTGGCTAGGTGCTATGATGGCTTTAGATAATATGGTGGCTAATAAGGCGGATTTTTGTAAACAATATGGAGTAGATATTGCAGAAGAACAATGGCCGACACATCATTTACCAGAAGTAATCATTGCTGACCGAGGAGAATTTGAAGGTTATTCGGTTGCAGGGCTCATTAATAACTTGAATATCAAAATTGAAAACACGACTGCCTATCGAGGAGATTTAAAAGGGATTGTTGAGCGTAAATTCCGTACGATTAATGGGAAAGTTAAGCAAAAAGCTCCTGGTGCTATTCAAAAAGAGTATAGAGAACGAGGAGATCGAGATTATCGATTAGATGCTACATTAAACTTAAAAGAATTTACAGCACTAGTTATTACAATGATACTTCATCATAATCATAAAATTATTGATAAATATCCAATGGAAAAAGAGATGATTACAGATGAAATTGTACCAACACCTATTAATTTATGGAATTGGGGCGTACAAAATCGTAAAGGGCGTTTAAGAACAATAGACAGAGAGATTTTACGATTAAATGTGTTACCAAGAGGTAAAGCCACTATATCTAGAGCAGGTATTAAATTTAAAAATTTATTATATGGTTCAAAGCAAGCAATTGAAGAACAATGGTATGCAAAGTTGAAAAATAAAAGCATTGATATTGTCTATGATCCCCGACATTTAGATAAAATATATATTCCAAATGATGATGGTATGGGTTTTGAAACGTGTATATTATTAGAGCCGAGTCAGCAGTATCAAGAAGATTTTTTAGAAGAAGTTATATTTCATCAACAGTTGCGTTACGAATTAGAAGAAGAGAACCGTTCGAAGCAAGTACAACTAACCATTAACGCTGATACGATGATGGATCAAATAATAAAATCGGCTGTCAAAAGAAAAAAACAAGTTACGCACCAACCTACAAGTAAAAAAGAGAAACTTGAAGCTATACGTGATAATAAAAAAATCGAAAAAGAAGCGAATCGGAATAAGGAAAAGTTTGATTTAACCCCTACAGTAGCTGAACATTCACCAGAAATTATAGATTTTGAAACAGGAACAAAATTAGAAGAGCCTCCGCCTAAAAAATCGTCAACACGTCTTATGGAAAAATTGAAGAAGAAACGAGATGAACAGCTTGGAAAAGATGACTAATGTAGTTTTAAAAGGCAACTTTGAAGAAGCTGAATACAAGGAACAGATGTTGTCGGAATACAGTAGAAATCCTTTCATTGAGGCGCTGTCACCCATTTTTGACGAGGATGACGTACTGGAACGTTTTATGGTGACACCACGAATCACAAATCAAGATAAGCAAAGTGCCACAAACATTCGCTATCATGTGCTTAAACGTATAAAGAATTTTATTCAGCCATTACCGATTCATTTCGAAGTGGAACGTCGATTATCTACGTTGATTCGTAGAGGTTATTTAGCTAGAAATCCTTTAGATAAAACTTTTTTGGAGCGTATTCGCGTTTTACATCAATTACGAGAAGATGAAGAAGAGGCACACAAATATATAGATGAACGTTTGAATTATATTCGCTCCACAGCAGATAGCTTATCTATCATTGGCATTTCAGGTATCGGAAAAACGACAGCGATTGAGCGATTATTGTTGATGTATCCACAAGTGATTAAGCATGAACAATATGAAGGGGAGCCGTTCAATCGTACACAAATCGTCTGGTTAAAAATAGATTGTCCTTACGATGGGAGCCTTTCAACACTATGTAAAAGCTTTTTTAAAGCGATTGATGATTTATTAGGAACGCGTTATTTAGAGAAGTTCGGATACTTAAATCGTGTAACATCGACTATGTTGTTACATATGACATCGTTAGCGAGTATGTATGGTGTTGGCGTACTTGTAATTGATGAGATTCAACATTTATTACATGCAAAAAATGACCAAGAAGAGATGCTTAATTTCTTTGTAACCTTGTCTAATACGGTTGGTGTTCCGACAGTTTTAATTGGTACGTCTAAGGCGCAACAATTATTCAAAGGTAACTTTCGGCAGGCTCGTCGTGCAGCTAGCGATGGTTCAATCATTTGGGATCGTATGGATGAAAATAGTGAGGAATGGGATTTCTTTTTAGAAACATTGTGGGAATTACAATGTCTTAAAACGAAATCAGAGCTCACAGATGATGTTAAGAAAACTTTTTATGATGAATGTCAGGGAATTACTTCCGTCGCGGTAAACCTATTTATATTGGCTCAAGAAAGAGCGTTATATGATGAAGCGAATGAAGATGAAAAATTGACACCAAGAGTCTTAAAGAAAACGGCAAAAAACGATATGAAGATTATTCAGCCAATGTTGAATGCCATTCGTAAAAATGATTTGCGAGCTATGTACAAGTATGAGGATATTATGATTAATCTGGATGAGTTAATGCAGAGTCATAAAAAAAGCACTGAGTATGAAGGTCGAATTAAAGAGGCAATGAAAGAGCGGAAAAATACTTTAGCATACAAGCGCCAAGAGTTGATTGAAGGTTTGAGCGAAGAAGTTGCAGCAATCGGTATTTTTGATGCGTTAACTCCGAGTGACATTAAAGAAGCTACAAAGAAATTAGTAGAAAATTCATCGATAGAAATGGATTATAACCTACTGAAAACACAACTTATTCCTAATTTAATTGAGTTGAATGAGAAGGTTAAGGAGAAGAAAGTGCAGGCAGTACCTTCGAATAAAGTATTACCTCTGTTAGATGCTAGGGAGAAGGCACTGAAACAGAAGAAACATGTGTATGAAGTATTAAAGGAAAATGGTTATATAAAGAACCTAATTGAGGAATTTCATTGAAATGATAGGGGAGATTGGTTATGGGGGAGAAAAAAGAATTAGTAAAGCCGCTTGTAATTGAGTCAGTAATAGATGCTGTTAGTTCGCAAGGTGCTGAATTAGTTAAATCAACAGGTATGGGTATGATAGGATCAATTGCTACGGATGCAGTGGCATCATTTATTCCGGGGCTAGGCAATGCGTATATGAGCTACAAACAATCACGTTTACAAAGAAACTTTAATACTTTTGAAGAAGAATTAGTTGGAAGAATAACTAGATTAGATGAACTTTTTAAATTAAAAAATACTGAGCAGAAAGAAGAACTTGATCGATTATGTGAATTGGTTCTTGGATATGTGGGGGATGAACCACAAGAAGAAAAAATTAAATATTTAGTAACAGGCTTTATGAATATAGCTGAACACGAGAAAATTACAGAAGATTTTGTATTAGTTTTTTATGATATGTTAAGAGATTTAAGAATTATAGATCTTACTGTTTTGAAGTTATACGGAAAGAATTATCTTAACGAACCAGATGAAAACGTAAATAATTACCAAGATGTTTTGGACGTACATGGTATCTCATATGAACAGTATGAAACTATAAGAAGAAACTTAGTACGAAAAGGGATATTAACGACTAAAACAGATGTAATTTTAGAGAAAGATTTAGAGGAGATAGAAAAGGCGATAAACGAATTGCAAAAATCTTTATCAATGGCTACAAATCCTAAAAACAAATCTAAATTACCAACATTAAAAAAGGTAAAACTTAAATCTAAAGATAGACTTGAGCTGACGAAGTTTGGAAAAGATTTCATTAGATATTTTTTAGAAGAGCTTAGTTAATAAAAAGTTGATGACTACTTTAGGAGGTAATTAAATGCTACCCTTCTTCACTAATCCATATCCAGATGAATTATTGTATTCAGCGATTGCGCGTTATCATTTTTATACTGGAAATCTTGATTGTAAAGATACATTAGAAGAGTTGTTTGATAGTCGTTCTGTGATACCGAGTGTGGAGATTGGTAGCCATTTTACTAATTTAGTAGAGAAATTAGGACCTCAATATTCGGTGGAGGGTTTATTAGGCAACCATACGATTTACCCTTACTACGCTTCATTTTTATCTAAACAACGACAGTTAGAGATTTTAGAGGATGTCAAAAATAATGGACAGGCTTTATATACAAGGCTTGGTATTGTAGCTGGAGGTATTTGTCGTAAAGAAGGGTTATATTACTGTGCTCTATGTGCCAAATCTGATGCTGAGAAGTATGGAGAACCTTACATTCATCGTGAGCATCAACTACAAGGAATAAGTTACTGTGCACACCATGAAGTTCCGCTGAGGGAGTATCCGATAACAAGTGATAGTCGCATTGAATACATTCGTTTTGAGTTACGTTATATGAATCTATCGGAGCTATACGAAGTGGATCCACATGAAGAGGTAGCTATTCAATTAGCAAAACAGGCATATAAATTATTACAAATACCGTTACATTCATTAACGAAGGTAGAAATAAGCTCGATGTATAAGGCTTTATTGAGAAAGAAAAATTTAATTACGGCAGCAAATCATGTTAGACAACAGGACTTGTATCAAATGATAAAGCTAAGTTTATCTGAGGAGCTTTTAACGAGCTATGAGAGCAATTTTAATGAAGAAGATGAATATAATTGGGTAAAAGTATTAACTCGTAATTCAACGAGGCATGTGCACCCATTACGCCATTTATTAATGCTTTTATATTTGAAGCAAGATGTAGGAGATTTGATAGTAGATAATGATCCATTTGGAAAAGGTCCGTATCCATGTTTGAACAAAGCTGCAGGACATTATAAAAAGTTAGTCATATCATCTGTAGAAGTTACAAATGATTCTAAATCAAAAACACCGATTGGAACATTTCATTGCACTTGTGGATTTGTGTATGCTCGTAAAGGTCCAGATAACACTGTGGAAGATCAATATAGAATTGGTAGAGTAAAAGCTTTTGGGCCAGTGTGGAGTAGAAGGTTGAAAGAATTGATGATTTCAGTTAGGAGTATTCGATCTATCGCAACGGAGTTAGGTGTAGATTCTAAAACGGTTAAGAAATATGCAGAAAATCCCTCGCGAAAATCAGTTAGCACAGTTAAATCAGCTAGACTAGAAACCTATCGTAACGATATGTCTGAAATAACGCGTGCACAGCCGCAGTTAAATCGAACTGAAATAAGGAACGAATTATATAAACAGTATATGTATTTATATAGATACGATAAAGAGTGGCTAATGGCTAACTTACCAATCCAGCGAAAGCATACAGAACCGAATAGACTTGTGGATTGGAACGCGCGAGATCTAGAATATGTGCAGCGTATAAAGGTGTTACATCAGCAGTTATTAACAATGGAGAAGCCTGTTCGAATAACAAATTCTTTAATTGGGAAGCGACTAGGGGTTACAGCAAATCTACAGAGGAATTTGGATAAGTTACCGAATACGAAAGCTTTATTAGATGGGGTAATAGAAACTGTTGAGTCATTCCAAATTCGACGTTGTTGTAAGGTGATTGATCGAATACTAGAAGAAGACGGTGTAATCAAACTCTGGAAAGTGCAGCGATTAGCGGCAGTAAAGTCGCATCATTTTCATGAAATAAAAGATGTGTTATCTAAATATATTCAACAAAGCCAGGATGTGAAAAGAGATGAGCAGCAAAGTATATAAGTTGAAAAACTGGCCGTTCCCCAAAGGAGAACCAGCTCAATTAATTTGGATTGGTTCTCCTTTTAAAGCTGAAAAGAAAATGATGGTCTATGTGCATTTTAGAGCAAAAGGGAAAACTAAAAAAATCGCAATAGATTGGGGAGTGTTACCAGCATTAGCTATTCAACATATGTATATAGAAGGTGATTTGCGTTATAGTTTACCACCAGACAATTTAGAAGAGATTGATTTGATGATTTTTCCGCAATCAGTTCGTTATACAGAACGGGAATGGGTTGTACAAGGAACGAATGATCAAGATATATCACGTAGTTTTATAGTGAATTTTAATAATAAATCATATATATTGCCGTTAATCGAAGTAGTACGTAGCATATTGGCTCCAAATCGTTTTTTATTATATCGCTTATTTGAAATGAACTCTTTTCCACAGTATTTCATTGAAAACTATACAGAAGGACAAATTCAGTTGAGTTTTTCTTCTCAATATAATCTGAAATACACGGAAAAAAGTTTTTTATATCAACTGGTATGGCTATTAGGTAATCGGGATTTAAGAAGAACGTTCGAAAATATTGCCTATACATTTTTAAATACAAATGAATTGAAGTTTGAGTGGGTATTCCGACAACCAATTTCAATTAAAGCGGTTGTAAAACTCACTTCATATGGAGGGACAATTTTAAGAATAAATGAAGTGAAGAGTAAGGAAATACCTTTTGAGGTCATATCATTTTCACATCCCGAATTATCAAAATACGAAAAATCTAACGAGCCTAAGAAATATACGATGCGTGAATTAAAATCATCTACTGAAGAAAGGGAAAAGATAATAGATGAAATGGTAGAAGGTACAACAGAGGATTTTGAATTAATTGAAATGAATAAACAAGTTCATAAATACACTGAATCACCAAGTATTGTAAAGGTTCAAGGTAAATCAGCAAAGCAACGAACATACGAAGATGAAAGTACGAAACAATATACATTTAAAGATACAGGAATTCGTTCAGCATCCGATACAGGTGGTAATCGTTTAGCTCGAGGAATTGAAAATCAATCTTTACAACAAGTCCAGGCAGAAGGAGAATTAGGTGAGTTTGTACATGTATTGCAAGAACTAGTGGATTACAAAGAAGTACAATTTATTACTATACAGATGAGTTCATTGCCAATAGGAGATGGGAAAAGAGTATTTAGCTATTTGGAAGATGGTGTAACATCTCGTCAGTATGCATTAGCGACAGTTAGTTTGTTTAACGGCAACGAGTTTAAAATTTTAGAAGTAGAACGAGAAAATCGTGCACTATCTATGTTGCTCCTATCTGCTACAGTATCGGTTAATTGGAATCAATTGATTGATGGTTTGTTATTAAACCTAGTGAATAGTAGTGGAACGTGGGAAAGAGATGTACTTGAAAGTCTGGGACAAAGAAATGTAGTCGTACGAAAAGCAAAGCATAGTAAGAAGGGATATAAACATAGAGCGAAGTTGTTGTTTAATAAAATGATGTAATATGCAATCTTGTTATTTGAAATAACTAACTTTTATTATTAATTAAATGTTGGACTTACCCCTGTCAAGTAGACAGCTATAAAAAGACTAAGTAGCCATCTGGTGTCGATATTCTATCGGTGCTAGGTGATTGAGTCGTTTTTGGAAATGTTGGAGCAAAAGAGTCAAATGTAGAGGTTCAGAGAGGAGATTTTGATAAATTAATTTAAAATCTATTATGATACAATAAAATTAATTAAAACTTCATTTTAAGAATTAATACGTGCTTTATTAAAAGAGCTTCGGAAGGAAGGTAGCTGTGCAAGATAATAGGTCAAACGAAAATCGACTATCATTATTTGGAAATGAAATAAATAGAAATTTAAAATCTGCAGATATATCTGAAAATAGTGTACGTGAAAAAATGCCAGAGATTTTAGATATATTATTAATCGATCGAACTTTAACGACGGAAAAAACTATAAAAAATATTATTTGGGCTAACGAAAATTATGTGAATAGGGGACGTGAAAATTATGGGCCAACTGCACAAATAAAACCTGAATTAGTGACTGGGAGAAATGGTCAATTAATCATGCCCCGTGTTTTAAAAACTCAAAAACTTCAAAAAGAGAGAACAAAATCGAGTGCGGAAGTATTCACACCTATTTGGATTGTAAAAAAACAAAATGATCTAGTAGATAAAGAATATTTAGAAGACGATTTAGAAACATATGCAAGACGTACATGGCTTGAAATAACATGTGGAGAAGGCCCATATATGGCAACACGTTATGATACTGTTACAGGTGAATCGATATCTATAAATAAACGGGTGGGCTTTGTAGATCGAAAATTAACAAGAATTAATACTAAGATTACTGATAAAGCTGAATGGCAACGTTTAGTTGAATTAGCGTACCAAGCAAGTTACGGTTTTGAGTGGAATGGTGACTCGTTATTGTTGGCTCGAGAAAATCTTTTATACACATATCGAGATTATTATGTTGATAAGTGGCAACAAGAACCATTATATGAGGAATTTAAGAAAATTGCTGTGATTATAAGTTACAATGTTTTTCAAATGGATGGGATAGCGAAAAAACAGGGTATTCCAATGAAAAATTCTGGATTGTATTATATTTCACCATTGTCAGAAAAAATAAAAAAAACAAAAGAAGTTCAAATGAGCTTTGATTTTATATTTGAAGAAGTTAATGAAGAAGTGGAAGATTTTAAAATTATTCCAGGTAAAAGAGTAAAAATAATGAATTGGGAAACAAAAAAAATGGAGTATTTTGATAAAGGGGCCAATTGACTGTGAGTGAAACATTTGAAAGATTTGATATTCAATTGAAGAAATCTAACTTTGAATTCATGAAATTAGATAGTGATTTAACAGAATTCTATAAAATAGCTACACAAGCAGAATTAGATTTTGCTTTAAAAGCTTTTGATAATACATTAGTGAATGTTAGAAAAATAGTAGACTCATTGACAAGCTTAATAATTGATTTGAATTATGATTTTGTACCGAATAGAGCAACATTTAATGATAAATTATCGATCATTAAATCTAAAAAATATGATATTCCATCAGCAATTATTGATCTTTTTTATGACATAAAAAGTAGTGGGAACATGGGCGCTCATAGTGTAGTGGACGATGAAGAATTAGCTTATAGAGCTTTAAATCAATTAAGAATAATTTTGCAGTGGTATATTACTACACAGAATGATATTAAAATTATTAGAAGTGAATTTGTTGAACCGACTGTAGTATCAAGGTTCAAAAATAACAGGGAACGTAAAATAGTTTATGTACAAACAGCTGACAATAATAGTGGAAATTGGTCAGTGTATGAAGGTAATGAAAAAATAGGTGAAACAACAGCTCCTGAAGAAGATCAAGAAGAAAACTGGTCACCTAATAGTGATTTTTTACAGTCAATAACGAAAAAAAGAATTAATAGTTATATGAAAACATCAGGGGTTCCCGCAAAAATTAGTTGGACAGAGTTAGCATGGATTAAGGAATCTAAACGTTGGTTTAGCGACAAAGATGTTCATGAGGTATTGTTACGGTCAGGTTATAAACGTTCTGAAAAATTAGATGGTACAGAATGGTTTGAAGTAGATTTAGAAACTGCAAAAGCTGCTATAAGAGCTGTAAAAGAAGATAGAAGTTCTATTGGTAGTAAAAATGATATCGATTTACCTAAAATTAATTTGCGTTCTGAACAAACAGCAGCTGTAAATCAAGCAACTAAAGCATTCAAAAAACATAACAAGGTACTTTGGAATGCTAAAATGCGTTTTGGTAAAACGCTTTCTACTTATGAGTTAATTAAAAGGAACAAGTATGAAAAAGTTTTAGTAATGACCCATCGACCAGTTGTTTCAGATTCCTGGTTTGAGGATTTTAAGAAAATAGAAATGGCTAAAGAAGGATATGAATATGCTTCGAAAATAAAAGGTGAAAAAGACTTAAGAAAATTGGCTAATGGTAAAACACCTTTTATTTATTTTGTGTCTATACAAGATTTACGTGGTGCAATTGAAGTAGGAGGTAAACACGAAAAAAATAGTGAGTTTTTTGAAATAAATTGGGATTTAATTGTCGTTGATGAAGCACATGAAGGTACACAAACAGATCGTGGTGATAGACTTTATGAAAGTCTTATGAAAACAGAAACTAAAATGTTGGAATTATCAGGTACGCCTTTTAATATCCTTGATGAATTTAGTGAAGAACAAGTATTCACTTGGGATTATATTATGGAGCAACAAGCTAAAATTCGCTTTTCACTAGAGAACCCAGAAAAGGTTAATCCATATGAAGCATTACCTGAAGTAGAAATGTATACATTCCAAATGGCAGTGGATAAACAATATGAAATTAGCGATAAATATTTTGATTTCGCGGAGTTTTTTAAAGTAGAAGATAATAGTGGGAAATTTGTACATGAATCGTCGATTATTAAATGGCTTGATCAAATTTCAACAGACGGAAAGACCAATTATCCTTTTTCGACTGAAGAATTTAGAGAAAGTATTCGACATACACTTTGGTTGCTTCCAAGTAGAGCATCAGCTAGAGCATTGAAAGAATTGCTAGAACATCACGTTGTTTTTAGTGAATATTCTGTAGTGAATATTGTAAATGACAATGATAATGAAATTGCTGGTGAAAATGATAAAGATTTGGTACGTGTTCGTAAAGTGATTACAGACAGACCATCAGCAACAAAAACAATCATTCTAACAGTTAGGAAATTAACAACAGGTGTAAATATTCCTGCTTTAAATGGCGTAGTATTTTTAAACAATACTACGAGTGCGCAAAATTATCTTCAAGCAGCTTTTCGTGCACAAACACCATTTTCCGATGAAATTCTAGGTATGAAGAAAAAAGCCTATATTTTTGATTTTGCTCCAGATAGAGCATTAAATATATTAGCAAAATCCGTATCAATGTCACCTAAAGCAGGTGTTTTAAATACGAATGACCAACGAGATAAATTAGGTACACTCTTGAATTTCTTACCTGTTCTTGAACAATCAGGTAATGAAATGAAAACTTTCTCAGTAGATAAGATGATGCGTCAATTGAAGAAAGCGTATGCTGAAAGAGCGGTTTTATCTGGATTTGATGATGCGTCTATTTATAATGATGAGTTATGGGAAGTTGCTCAGGAAGATATAAATTTGTTTAACGACTTGAGTGGCAAATTAGGAAAAACACAACAAACCAAAGCTACAAAAAAAATTGATGTAAATACAACAGGTTTAAATGAGCAAGAACGAGAAAAAGCAAAAAGGGGAAAGAAAAAGCCTAAGAAAGAACGCACTCCAGAAGAACAAGCTGCAATAGAGGTAGAACAAAAACTGCGTAAAGAACGTAATAATATGATTTCTATTCTACGAGGTATATCTATCAGGATTCCATTAATGATTTATGGTATGAATTTAGACTTAGATAAGGATATTACGCTAGAGGATTTTATAAAACAAGTTGATGATGTTTCATGGGAAGAATTTATGCCTAAAGGTATTAGTAAGTTTGATTTTATGAAATTCAAAAAATTCTATGATCCTGAGATTTTTATAGAGGCGGGGCACCGTATTCGTCAAGCAGCAGTGTCTGCGAATAATTTAAGTTATCAAGATCGAATTGAAAAAATAACGTCTATTTTTTCAGGATTTAAAAACCCTGATAAAGAGACAGTTTTAACACCATGGAGAGTGGTTAATCTTCAATTAGGTAAAACGATAGGTGGATACAACTTTTTCGATGAAACGTATAGAGAAGCTCTTGATGATGCTTCTTTTAGATATATTGATAATGGGGAAATTACTAATAAAATCTTTGATAAAGAGACAAGGATTTTAGAGATTAATAGTAAAACAGGTCTTTATCCATTGTATATGGCATTTAATATTTATCAACGTCGCTATTTACAAGAGAATATAAATTGGAGTAAAACAGATTATATCCAAAAAGATAAAGCGTTGTGGCAAGAAGTATTGGAAAATAATATTTTCGCACTAAATAAAACCCCTATGGCAAGAACTATCACTTATAGGACGTTAAATGGTTATGAGGTAAATGAAAACTTTGAAAAGAATTTAGTTTACATTGAAGATTTGCCGAAGAAACTTAAATTAAATCTACAAGAAACAAAAAATGAAATATTAAAAAAATTTGGAGGTAATAAAGTGAAGTTTGATATTGTAGTTGGGAATCCTCCATACCAAGAATCTTCAGATTCAAATAATAGACAAGATCCAATTTATCAACATTTCTACGATTTATCAGAGATTATTTCTGATAGATATTGTTTGATTTCACCTGCTCGTTTTTTATTTAATGCTGGATTGACATCTAAAGTATGGAATAAAAAAATGTTAAATGACAAGCATTTAAAAGTAGAATACTATATTCAGAATTCGAATGAAATTTTTCCTAATACAGATATTAAAGGAGGAGTTGCAATTCTTTATAGAGATGATAATAAAGAGTTTGAGCCAATAAAAGAATTCATACCAAATGAAGATTTAAGAAATCTTGCTTCATATTTTAAAAATAGTATCGAAAATTCTTTACCAAGTATTATGTATGGAGGTAGATCTGATTTAAAATTCAACAGTAAATTTTTAGAGGATTTTCCCAATTCTAAAAGAGATAGATTACTGTTTATTCAAATAAAAAAACCAGAAATAAAAGTTTTAGGACAAAATGAAGAATATGAAATTAAATCATCTACTTTTGAAGCACTTCATTATGTTTTTGAAAATGAAGAGCCTATTAATGCAGAAGAGTACTATAAGATATTAGGTCTTTATAATGGAAAAAGAGTATGGCGTTGGGTAAAAAAAGAATATCTTTCACTTCGTTATCCTGAAAAAAATAATATTAATAAATGGAAAGTTTTTATTCCGAAAGCAAATGGGAATGGAGATTTTGGAGAAATCCTAAGTACACCATTAATAGGTGCACCTTTTGAATCGGCAACACCTACATTTATTAGCATAGGTTCTTTTGAAACTGAAATTGAAGCCAGGAATACTTTGAAATATTTGAAAACCAAGTTTTTGAGAAGTTTATTAAGTATATTAAAAATTACACATGATAATCCGCCATCTAAATGGTCATATATACCTGTTCTAGATTTCACTAATAATTCAGATATTGATTGGTCGAAAAGTATAGCTGAAATTGATTTGCAAATTTATGCTAAGTATAATTTATCTCAAAATGAAATTGATTATATTGAAAAGAATGTAAAAGAGATGAGTTGATAAAAAACTTTCGTTTTTAAACCTATACTTTAAGGACACCTGATTTTAGGTGTCTTTTTTGTTTTATAAACGTATTATACTGCTAATAAACGCTTATAATTAATGATATAAATTTACAAACGCTTATAATGGTAATATGAGCCTAAAAACATTTGTAGCTATTATTCATAATAGCATTGTACAACGCTTGATTTCCGAAGAGGTTGAAATAGCTATTTAGTTTTAATCAATCTTTTTTATAAAAATTAAATACAGCTCAAAACCAAACCCATATATTTTGATCAATCTTTGTTCAAAATACATGGGTTTCTTCTATTATAAAATCAACGTTTACAGCCAACTTTTGATCAATCTTTATTTCAAACCAACAGCTGGGACAATTAATTTGTCCCGGCTTTTTTCATTATTATGTTTAAATTGAGCATTCACATTGAAAAATATACGATAGGGGGGTATAGTTGTATTTAAAGAGAGGACGTGAAGTTATGAGTGAGTTTTTACATGAACATACAGTAACACCAAGAACTAAAGAAGAGAAAGATAAAGTTATAAATAGACTTAAGCGTATTGAAGGTCAAGTTAGAGGAATTCAAAATATGGTTGAAGAAGATAGATATTGTGTTGATATTCTTGTACAAATTAGTGCCATTCAATCTGCATTAAAAAATGTAGGATTTGCTGTTACTGAACGTCATATTAAACATTGCGTTACAGATGCTATTCAAAACGGAGAAGGTGAAGAAACAATTGATGAATTGATGAGTGTACTTAAGCAATTTTCTAAGTAAGGAGGTCAACTAAATGAATGAAGACAAACAAGTTACTATTGGCGTAACAGGTATGACATGTGCTGCATGTTCAAGTAGAATTGAGAAAGTCTTAAACAGAATGGACGGCGTAGAAGCACAAGTGAATTTATCTACTGAAAAGGCTTCTATTAAGTTTAATGATGATTCAACTCAATTATCTGATGTAACGAAAAAAATAGAAAATTTAGGCTATGGTGTTTTGACTGAAAAATTAGATTTAGATGTTTATGGTATGACATGTGCTGCATGTTCAAGCCGTATTGAAAAAGTTTTAAATCGTCAACAAGGGATTGAAACTGCAACTGTAAACTTAACAACTGAACAAGCGAGTGTTGAATATAATCCAGAGTTAATCGATGAAAAGTCAATTATTGATAAAATTAAAAATATTGGCTATGATGCAGAGTCTAAAAATGATTCAAAAGACAAAAAGACATATAAAGAAAATGAAGTTAAACAAATGAAAATAAAACTTATTGTTTCAGCGATTTTGTCATTACCGCTTATATTAACGATGTTTGTTCATTTATTTAATCTTCCAGTGCCACAAATGTTAATGAATCCATGGTTCCAATTTGTATTAGCAACACCTGTTCAATTTATAATTGGTTGGCAATTTTATGTTGGAGCATATAAGAACTTAAAAAATGGTGGTGCAAACATGGATGTGCTTGTTGCATTAGGGACAAGTGCAGCATATTTTTATAGCTTATATGAAGCGATAAAAACAATTGGTAGACCAGATTATATGCCTCATTTATATTTTGAAACAAGTGCGGTATTAATCACTTTAATATTATTTGGAAAATATTTAGAAAAACGTGCTAAAAGCCAAACGACAAATGCATTATCTTCACTATTAAGTTTGCAAGCTAAAGAAGCAAGAGTAATACGAAATAATGAGGAAATCATGATACCAATAGAGAATGTAGCTGTTGGTGATATTTTAAGCATTAAACCAGGCGAAAAGATACCTGTAGACGGTATTATTCAAAAAGGGCGAACGGCTATTGATGAATCTATGATAACTGGCGAATCTATACCAGTTGAAAAGTCAATAAACGAAGAAGTTATAGGTTCTACAATTAATAAAAATGGTTTAATTAATATGAAAGCAACAAAAGTAGGAAAAGATACTGCGTTGGCATCTATCGTTAAAGTTGTCGAAGAAGCTCAAGGTTCTAAAGCACCTATTCAAAGGTTAGCAGATGTTATTTCAGGTTACTTTGTTCCAATAGTTGTAGGTATAGCTATTTTAACATTCTTAATTTGGATTACTTTAGTTGATGCTGGTCAATTTGAAAATGCACTCGTTGCGGCAATTGCTGTTCTTGTTATTGCTTGCCCTTGTGCTTTAGGATTAGCAACACCAACATCCATAATGGTAGGAACAGGAAAAGCTGCAGAAAGCGGCATACTATTTAAAGGTGGAGAGCATTTAGAACGCACACACCAATTAAATGCAATCGTATTGGATAAGACTGGAACAATTACAAAAGGTAAACCAGAAGTAACAGATTTTACAGGAGATATTGAGACATTGAAATTATTAGCTAGTGCTGAAAAAGGATCAGAGCATCCATTAGCTGAAGCCATAGTGGCGTATACAACTGAGCAAGATATAACACTAGCAGATGTAGAAGATTTTGATGCAATCCCTGGATACGGTATACGGGCATTAATAAATAGTGAGAATGTATTAGTAGGTAATAGAAAATTGATGTCACAAAACGGCATTGACACAAATATATTTGATGAAGATTTATCTAAATTAGAAACTGAAGGTAAGACAGCTATGCTAGTGGCAGTAGGTGGCGTTTTTAAAGGTATTGTTGCTGTAGCTGACACAATTAAAGAGAATGCACCTGAAGCTATTAAAATGTTACAAGATGAAGGTCTAGAGGTTATAATGCTAACTGGTGATAATGAGAGAACAGCTCAAGCAATAGCGAAACAAGTAGGTATTCATAATGTTATATCTGAAGTATTACCAGAAGAAAAAGCAGACAAAATAAAAGCCATTCAAAAAACAGGTAAAAAAGTAGCGATGGTAGGAGATGGTGTTAATGATGCACCAGCACTAGCTATAGCAGATATAGGTATTGCAATAGGTACAGGAACTGAAGTGGCAATAGAAGCAGCTGATGTAACGATTTTAGGTGGAGAATTATTGCTCATTCCAAAAGCGATTAAGATTAGCCATGCTACAATTAAGAATATTAAACAAAATTTATTTTGGGCATTTGGTTACAATACAGCTGGCATACCGATAGCTGCATTAGGTCTCTTAGCTCCATGGGTTGCTGGCGCAGCAATGGCATTAAGTTCTGTAAGTGTTGTGTCGAACGCGCTAAGATTAAAAAAAGTTAAATTATAATAAAACTGGATCCAAAATAAAACTGAAAAATATTCATTCTTAAGTCTGACTCTTATTATGATTGTTTTATTATATAATTAAGTTAAGTATTATTTTTGAAGGTTTATGTTATAGCTTGAAAAGGTATTTATATAAAGATGATAACTTAAAGGAGCAAATTAATGGAGAGTTGGATTACAAGTATCATGGAGCAATTTGGTTATTTGGGTATAGCCTTATTAATATTATTAGAAAATGTTTTTCCTCCTATTCCGTCAGAAGTAATTTTGACGTTTGGAGGATTTATGACAACTAAATCAGAATTAACAATAGTAGGTGTGGTTATTGCCTCTACTATAGGATCAGTTTTTGGAGCTGTTATTTTATATTGGATTGGTCGTATACTTAACGTTGATAGACTCGAAAGAATTATTGAAAAGTGGGGCAAGTATTTAAGATTAACGAAAGAAGATGTAAGAAAAGCTGATGCATGGTTCGATAAGTATGGTCCATGGACGGTGTTCTTCTGCAGATTTATTCCACTTATTAGAAGTTTGATTTCTATCCCAGCTGGTATGAGTGGTATGAATCAATGGTTGTTCTTATTATTAACGACTTTAGGTACACTTATTTGGAATTTAATACTAGTTATAGTTGGTGCTAAAGTTGGAGATAATTGGCATCAAATAGTTAACTATATGGATGTTTATTCAAACTTTATGTATGCGATTATTGCTATTGGAATCATTGTATTTATTATCTGGTTTGTTAAACGTAAGAAAGCTTAATAAATTGAAATGTTGTAGGTGAAGTAATGATATCATTATGTAAGTTTTTAACGGAAAGACATTATGAATTGTTATCTTTAGCTGATGACAATCAACAAGCGATTAATGATTATACTTTAAGAGGTAAAGTTTACATTTATGAGGAACAAGGTCAAACAATCGGTATTGTAGTGGGATTGTTAACGAGACCAAACACTTTGGAATTAGTTAATTTAGCTGTTGATCCTCAATTTCAAAACAAAGGGATTGGTCGTCAATTAATTGAACATATTATAACAGTCGGTAAAGAATTAGACTGTCATACTATAACTGTAGGTACCGGAAATTCTGGTATTGGTCAATTAAAACTTTATCAACAAGCTGGTTTTAGAATGAAATCTATAGATATTGATTATTTCATTAAATATTATAAAGATCCTATTTTTGAGAATGGCATACAATGTAAAGACATGGTAAGACTTGAATTAGAGATATAAAAGAACTGTTCATAGACGGACTTACTGATGAGTATGACGTTTATGGGCATTTTTTTAAACATATTAGTATACTTTTTATAGTATATAAAGTATACTAATATTATTGATAAAGAAAATAGAAGAGGTGTTATATATGTTTCATGGTAAAGATGCAACATTAGTTAAAGGTATCACGTTAAATGTTACAGATTTAGAGAAAATGACAGTATTTTATGACAATATAATTGGATTAACAATAAGAACTAAGAATGAAACAGAAACAGTATTTGAAATAGGTGATTCAGGACATACGATTACTTTGAAATTATTAGAAGATGGAAGAAAACCTAGTATAAGAGAAGCGGGTTTATTTCATATTGCAATATTACTACCTACAACAGCAGATTTAGCAGATTTCTTAATTCATGCTTCAAGATTAAATGTTCAGTTAGGGGCTGGTGACCATATAGTGTCTGAAGCACTATATTTAAATGATCCAGATGGAAATGGTATAGAAATATATCGTGATCGTGATGCACGTAACTGGGAATGGAACGATGGCAATGTTGCAATGGATACACATGAGGTGAATGCAGAAGCGCTAGTTGAACAAGCTTCAAATGAAGGTTGGAATGGAATGCCTGCTGATGCAAAAATTGGACATTTACATTTAAAAACAAATGATATTGAAGCGTCTAAAGAATTTTATTTAAATACTTTAGGTTTAAAAGCAGTAGTAGATAATTTTCCAAATGCTTTGTTTATGTCTACTAAAAATTATCACCATCATATTGCGATTAATACTTGGCAATCAAATCAAAAAAGAGAAGAATCAGACAATAGTTATGGTTTAGCAAATATAGTGGTACAAATGCCAAATGCAGAAAGCAAGATTCTAACTTCACCGGATGGTTTACGATTCGAAATAAACCCTGAAATACAATAAATTATAAATTACCTTCTGATCCAATCATCTTTAATATACTTAAACTTTCATGTACAATTAGTGAATATTATGAAAACAGTAAATTAAAGGGGATGTAAATATGCTTCTTGATTTGAAACATATTAACTGGATACGTGAAGGTAAATACATACTAAAAGATATTTCTTGGGAAATAGTTGATGGAGAGCATTGGGTATTGTACGGATTAAATGGAGCAGGAAAATCCACAATGCTTGATATTATTAATGCGTATACAGCGCCTTCTTCAGGTGAATTTGAAATATTAGATATGAAACAAGGTGAACTTGGATATTCAGCTGATGGTATTAGAAAGCAAATTGGTTATGTTTCTCAATCTTTATTTAAGAAAATGAGAAAAGAAGACAATGCTTTTACGACTGTTATTAGTGGTGCTTATGCGTCAATAGGTGTATATGAAGAACCAAGTAAACAAATTAAAGATAAAGCAAATGAAATTTGCGAAGCATTAGGTATTACCAAGGATTATATTAACCGAAGATTTGGGAATTTATCACAAGGTGAACAAACGCGTGTATTAATTGGTAGAGCTTTAATGTCAGAACCGAGACTTCTAATACTTGATGAACCAACAAATGGCTTAGATTTTGTTGCAAGAGAAGATTTATTGGAAAGAATTGAGAATATTGGTCAAGATAAAAGTGGTCCAACAATGATATATGTTACGCATCATCTAGAAGAAGTGTTGCCTGTATTTAAGCAAATTTTATTATTAAAAGACGGTAAGGTATTTCGATCAGGAAATATTAATGACGTTGTTAATGAAAAAAATATGAGTAACTTATTTAACATAAATGTTGATGTTTCATTTAAGAACAATAGACCAATATTATCTAAAAAGTAATATAAATCTAAAATATTGCCTTTATTATATGAGCATGAAATAATAGATATTGATAAATTATATGGAGGCATCAACATGACAACGCAAGTGGTTTTTTTAGATATGGATGGCACAATTTTAAATGAAGAAAATAGAGTAACTGATTATACTAATGAGATTATTCAAGAAGTTCGACAAAAAGGCATTAAAGTATTTATAGCTACTGGACGAGCTTATGATGAGATTTCATATTTGGTTCCTGAGAATTTTGAAGTTGATGGTATATTATCATCCAATGGTGCAGTAGGTTATATTAATGGCAAAGAAATATTTAAAAATCAACTACCGATGGAAACTGTACATAAACTTGTTGATTTAGCAGAAAAGCATCAAATATATTATGAATTATTCCCGTACTATAAAAATAGAATTGCATTAAACCGCGATAAAACATTGCTACTGTCAGAAATATCCACTGAACAAGCAGGAGATGTAGAAGCTAATGAATGGAAATCTCGGCAAGAAGCATTAAGCGAAAAAATAAAATGGGTCGATGAAATACCAGAAGATGCATATTCAAAGTTTTATTTTTTCAAAAAGCATAAAACAGAAATTAAAAAATGGGAAGAACTTATTCTACCAATGAAGGAAGAACTTAATATTTCTATTTCTCATTCTACACCATGTAATCTTGAAACGATGCCTATGGGTGTAAACAAAGCGACAGCAATAGAAGCTGCGTTAAAATATTTAGAACTAGATAAAGATGTTAAGACATATGCAATTGGTGATAGTGACAATGATAAACAAATGCTAGAACATGTTGATTACCCAATAGTTATGAAAAATGCACCAGATCATATAAAAGAATTGGGTAAAGAAGTAACAAGAAGAACAAACGAAGAAAATGGTGTAGCTGACTACTTAAGTAAGAAATTTTTAATAAACTAAATTATTTAAATAACAAAATGATATTCAGGCTGTGATAATTAATTTATCCAGTCTGATTTTTATTTATAGTGACTTTATAGATCGTCAATCCCGCAAAATATATTGATAGCAATATATTTTGCGGGATTGTTTTATATTCGTTTGGATATAATAAAATGAAAGGATTTATAAGGAGTGATTATTATGATTAAAACGGTCGTTTTCGATATATATGGAACTTTATTCGATATAAATAGTGTCCAAGAAAAGTGTGAGAAATTATTTCCTGGAAACGGAGAAAAAATAGCTAAAGCTTGGCGTCATAAACTTATAGAATATACTCATGTTAGACAGCTAGTAGATCAATATAAACCATTTAGTAAAGTTATAAAAGATTCACTCGAATATGTACTTGATAGAAATGATTTTGACTATTCATTAAGTGACGTAAATGAGTGTGTGGAAGAGTATTATCGCTTGCAAGTATTCCCTGAAGTAACTCAATCATTAAATGATATATCACATATCGATAAAGTTATATTTAGTAATGGCAATCAAGAAATGATTCAAAAAGTATTGAAACATTCAAATATCGATAGTAGCTTTAAACATATTTTAGCGCTTGAAGAATTTGGTATGTATAAACCCAATTCTAATGGATATGTATTATTAGAAGAAAGGATTCCATATGAGAAACAAGAAATTCTGTTCGTATCATCTAATAAGTGGGATATTGTCGGAGCACAAAAGTTTGGATTTAAAACTGCATGGATAAATCGTAATTTTAGTGAGTTTGAATATATAGAAGTAGAGCCAGACTTTGAATTTCAATCGATATATGGCGTTAAAAATTTGATGTAAGAAAAATGGAAGGAGATAAAAAACAGGGGAAGCGTTCGTAAAGATAAATAAAAAAAGAGCTCAAAATTAATTGAGCTCTTAAAATTTAACTTTAGTTATTTTTTGGATAAAGTGCATTTTTATTTTTATGATAGAAGTTCATAAGGCTACCATATAAGAAGTAGAATACTGCAAACATAAATAGGTAGAATAGTATATAACCTATAATTGCGAATAATATTTGTATCACACTTGGCATCAATGAAACAATAACTGCTGCTATAATTCCAATGATTGCTATGATAATATACGCTGCTACAATATAAATTAAATTACTGAATAATAACTTCCAAGCACTATGAGGTCCCTTACTTGTTATGTTCCAACCGATTGAGAATTTAGTTATTGTAGGTAATGATCTTTGATCAATATGGACAAGTACTGTGTTAACTATAAAGATAACAAAATAATATAAAGGTATAAATAAGGCAAATAATACCAATATCATAAATAACATGATTACGATGAATGATATAGACATTGCACCAATACCTTCACTACCTGAACTTGGTTGCAATAACGCCATTGAAGTACCAAATATTGCGAAGAATATCACTTCTACAATAATGACAACTATGTAAACAATGAAATACATTGCTACACTAATTAAACCAATAATTAAAGTTAGCTTTAATGTTTTAACATAGTTTCCTTTTTTTAAGAACATGAATAAATCACTAAAGCGTGGGCTAATGCCTAAATCTGTATCTTTATAGAATTTTAGAATTCCATAAGCTATAGGGATTAATATAAAAATATACATCAGAATAAATAATATAAACCCTATGACCATTGAGATTAGAAATGTTGCTATGCCACCGCCTGATGGTTCACCTGAAAAGTCTTGTGATGCCGCTAAAGAAAATCCTCCAATTATAAATGCAATACCCGGAATTAACATTAATAGAACCATAATAATTGAGGAAAGGATTGTTAATAAAATTGTTTTGATATGTAAGCCTTGTCCATTTCTATAGTAGTCCAATTGGAATTTGAACATAAGATTCACCTCATTGTTTATTTGTATAATTAGGGTAACATAAATAACATTGCAAATGTCATTTAATTGTCAAAAATATTATAATAATTACAAACTTTTAAAAGAAGGTAATAAGCACTTTGTTTGATATCGTATTAAATTACTCATATATTTAAAG
>NZ_RXWZ01000102.1 GCF_003970575.1 Mammaliicoccus fleurettii | reverse complement strand
ATACATATAATGAGTTATTTTATACTTTTATACATAAAAATTTAACTATATATACAGCAGTATAAGCGTAATATCTTTTATGTATTTTAAAAATTATGTTATGATGAAAGAGGTAGAAAATGATGATAGAGGTGACTTCAATGGATTGTATTAAAGGGATATTCAAATTCTTTTTCATCTTAATTGCTATAACAACAGTTGCTGTTGGGGCAGGTATTGCTGTCTTAGCATTTGTATTTAAAAAAGATTTTGAAGAATTAGAACAAAAGACTAAAGAAATTGTATCTGAGATCGAATCTAATAATTAAAATAAAGGAGCAATCACTATAATTATGTGATTGCTCCCTTTTTTTAAAATAATATTAGGAGGGTATATATTTTGCAATATGAAAGCAATGTGTTAATATCTCCAAGATTAGATTATCGTATGACCAATCAATTAAAGGATTTATCAAGAAGTTTGGAAGTGCCTAGTGTAAGAGAACTTCAAGCCTTAATTGAGACTATAGAATATGATCAGCCATTTTTAAAATCTATAACTATTGGTACGAGTAATGAAAATGAGATGGTTAACGCTGCATTTCATTTAAAGTCTTTGATTGAATCTACATGGTATGAAAATAAGCAGTCCGAAGTGTATGTTAATGTTGTGATTTGGAAGAATCATGTAGGTTCTTCTAAAAAGTATGTTAATAAGTTTGTATCAAACTCACCTGATGTTTGGATTACGCTCGGTTCACATATAGGGTTTTGTAATGTATTAAAGCGATTGTATCGCACTGAAAAATGGGATTCGAAAAGAACCTATTGTTTGAGTTCATTGTTATCTCAGGCGATGATAAATATAGTAGGAGCAAAATATTTCGAGGGTATAAATGGTATAAATTACCATGATGAAATTGTTAAAGTTGAAAATGGATACATTACATCAAATCCTAATTGTTTTGCTGAGCCTTCTTTTTTCTAATGATAATAAATAAAATAGTGGTAATACATATGAGTAATGAACTCATAACATACTTAAAATAATTTGTTGATTTTTGACCAGTTTCAGGAAGCTTTTTTGTTTCTAAGTTGGTCTTTTTTTCTTTTTCAGAAGTGGATTGGTTAGAATGGTTAGGAATTAAGAAATCTTTAACTACTGATATTTGATAAGACTGTGGGTTGTTTTGATTATGATTTAAGCTATTAGTATTAGGTGGGGATTGTTGATTCTCGTGGTTATTATCTAATTGATTGTGTTGTACGGAATCTTGAATAAAAGGTGATACAGATTTGTTGTCAGAATTGAATGTATAATATTTATCATCTCCTATTGAAATTGATGAATGAGTATCTATTCCGTTAATTTTTACATCGAATGCGGTGTCTCTAGGAATATTTGAAGGAATGTTAATTGTAGTTGAACCCTCATTGTTAGTCTTACCTATAAATTCTTGGTTCTCTGCTAAAAGTTTAACTTCTACATTACTTAAAGGTTGATATGTTTTGGAAAGTACTTCGATTGTAATATTTTGATTATTTATAGAAGGTGTATTACGAATTTGAGAATCAGAAGAAGTTAATTGATATAACTTATTAGGTTCAACAGTAAAAGTCTGTTGATTTGAAGTAGTTAAAGTATAATGAGGTTTAATATTCTTATTTGGAATTTCAACAAAAGCCAGTCCATCTGATCTAGTTGTTAGATGCTTAACTTCATTATCTAACTGAAGCTGAAACGTTTCATTAGATATAGGCATATTGCTCGCAGTTAAGAATTGAAATCCAATCGGAGTCATATCAGTACTTGCGTAAGTGACATGAGTCATATTGAGTGATGTAGCTACAAAACAAACAATACTGTAAAGAAAGATTGAAAACGTCTTCATCGGGTCCTCCTTTCTTGCTTATTTAACTATTATCATATGATAGCTATATTATTGCATAACTCGCTTTAATATTCAAGTATTATTTTATTATTTTTTTATAAGAATTTATTTTTATCTAAAGATGAGTTAAATACGTGCTTTTAACAAAATTGTATAACCTATATTATCTTCTGTTTTGCAAGAGAAATAAAAAAAGCGTAAAATAAAAGCATAATTTAAAAGGGGATGTTAAATATGAAATGTGTAAGTTGTAATCAAGAAATGATAAATGACCTTCGTATAAACGTTCCAGGAACTTTAGTAGATGTGAGATTAATTAAAGAAGAAGAAAATGAAGACATATTAAAAAAAGCGATTGCTATACCTAAAGCTGCAGTTTGTTTAAAATGTGGCGAAGTCAAATATTACATAGAGGATATAGAGTCGTTTAGAAATGCTTTAGATCAAGTGTAAATCAATTAAATAATCCTTATAAATAAAAACAGAGAGAACTTTTATACACTAAAAGTTCTCTCTGTTTTCTATTATTAAAAAGCATATCTCAATATTTAATTATATCTTTTTGATGTTTCTAACTGATGCATAACAATGTTCACCATTATTAAAGTAAACAGTACGATCTTTCGTATCAATTGTATCAACGTTATTTCGATTAATAACATAACTGTTATGACATCTAAAGAATCTATCATCTAAATTCGATAAATCCTTTAAACTACCATAAAACTCAATTTGTCTATTATCAAGATGAGCAATTAGTCTGTGCGATTTTGTTGAAGATTCAAAAAACATGACATCATCATATTCGACGTAAACTGAATTACTACCTCTAGTTAATTCTATTTTTTCAACATTAGTATTTTTAGATAACATACCTAAACGAATATAAGCAGTATCTAAACAGTCTAATACTCTTGTCTTTAATTGATCAGGATCATCTTTAAAGATGAAATCCATGGCTGCTACTTTATAAACGAACGTTAAATATGTTAATTCACTATGACTCGTTACAAAAACGATATTACCAATCGGATCATATTTACGTATGTTGCTCGCTAAAGTAATACCATTTATGTCAGCATCAAGTTGAATATCTAGAAAATAACAACCTATATCATTCGCTGTTTTGACATACTCTAAAAGTTCGTAAGGATCATGAGTAGCAAGTTCAATAGACATTTCTTTTTCTTCAATCATAATGTAATTATTTATAATCGTTTGCATACGTTCTAATTGTTTCGGGTCATCTTCACAAATGACGATTTTCATCGAATCACTTCCTCAGTGCTATCATTTAAAATTTCAAGCTTTTGAATAAAGTATTGATTGTTGATAAAAGTGTCTAAGAAAACATGATCCGTTTTCTCAGTAATTTCTTTCAAGGTCGTTAAACCAATACCACGTTTACGACCTTTAGTAGAATAGTGATCTTCAAATAACTTATGTACTTTTGGAGTATCTTTAGAACATTTATTCATGAATACAAGTAATATAGATTCATCATTTTTAATAAAAGCAATTTGAATTGTAGGATTATCTACAAACTCAGAAGCTTCAATCGCATTATCCATAATGATTCCAATACAGCGACTCAATTCAACAATGTTCATATTTATATGATCAATCTGTTCAGTAATCTCAACACTAATATTGATATTCTGTTCCTGAGATTGAATAATTTTTGTCGTTAATAAACCTTTAATTTCTCTCACATGTAAATTTTGTAGCCCATTAATTTTAATCGCATTTACTTTCATATCATCATGAAGATGCGCTATATTTTGATCAAAATAAACCCTTAATCCTTCCATATCATCTTCTCTAATATAATCAGATAATGTAGCTAAAATATTCACATAATCATGACGAAACTTACGCATTTCATTATTAATTTGTTCAATCTGCAACGTATATTTATAATATTGATTAATCTCTTTTTTAGTACGCTGTAAAGCCATTTCCCGAATGATCGTGAAAGAAATTAAAATTATAAAAATAGCAGCAACACACACATAAATCACATAGAATAATGTCTGGAATTCAAATTCTTTTTCAGTATTATATGATTTAGGCATGTATACGTAGAAGACCATGAATGAAACAGCTAAGAAACCTGCAATTAATAATAAATATACTCTGTTATTATATAAATAACTGAGCTTTAATTTATTCATTAAACGCCTTATTAAGTATGCAATGATTATTGTAAATGAGCTATGAAATAGCATGTAATACATAAAAAATTGAGGTACATTATTAAGGATATCAATAATATACTTAGTTAAAAATACAGATAAATAATCAGAAACAACTGATATTAATATGACTATAAGTGTATTAATAATTCCCAGTAATCTAAACTTCTTATAAAAGAATATAAAACAGAACAGGCAAACGTAAACTATTGCGCTCATTCCAAATAAATAATAAAAAGCAAGAGAAGGGATCATGTATCCCAAAGTGAGAATAACATAATCCCTTTTGCTATAACGATAATTCTGAGTTATAGCTAATAAAACTGTAAATAATAATATTTGTAAAATTCCAAATGGTAAAGATTCTATATTTGTAAATGATTCCATATACCCTTACACTTCCCTAAAACAATCTTATTGTTTTTCTTTTAATAATTCCGCTGGTACTTCTGTTTCATCTAAAAATGCCATACAACCTCTAATTACCGCTTTTTCACCAATTGCTGAAAGGATATTTGATACTGATTTTGAAAATAAACTAGTTAATAAATTCATAATAATGTTTCCTCCTCTTTGTAAAATATAGGTAATAGTGATACTGCTTCAAAGATCAATCCTAAGCATACTAATTGTTGATACGGTTCTTTTATGAATAATGAAAGAACTATCAATATAGTAGCGACTATGATTGATCTTAGTTTAAGTCCTTTTTTCCATTTGCCTAATATGGGATGTTTCTTTGTTTGCATTGGTGCGTACTTTATTATAATAAGATAACCAATTAGTGCTAGGGCAAGGAATGCCCAATACGACAAGTTAGTATTTATTATAATAAGTGGCGCCAATACAAACATTATGATGCTTTGTATTGTGCATAAAAAAGTGGACTTAGCGTGTGCACCAAACGCGAAATATCTAACGGCAAAATAACTAAGATGAACAATAAGTGTGTATAAAAATATATGGCATAGAAGGGCGGCACCATATATGACTACAGTCTTCATGATATTCCCTACAAATACTTCTAGTCCATACTTTACCTTTAAATAACTAACATGATCTAGGTTATTTGAATTTTGAAGATTTGCTGCAATCTTATCTATTTGTGTTTGTACAGGCTGATACATAGCGGCCCTCCTTCATTATGATTATAGAACAAATTGATTTACATTTTACTTCTTTTGCCTAACTGTATTATTTTAATGCCTAACTGTTTGAATTACGAATATATTTGTATTTTAACATAATATCAATGCAGTTAAGAACTTAAAATAATGACTTAGGGAAAATATTAAAAACACTTATCAAAATAATATAAGATAATATATGACTATTATATTTTATAGATTAATTTATAAATCTCAAATATAAAGGGGGATACTTTATGGCAGGCGATATCGTAAATGCTATTGGTAGTATTTTTAATTGGTTTCTAGAAATTTTCAGTGATATAAGCAGTTAAACTTCTAAAGTCTTATATATGAATTTAGAATATTAAATTATACAACGTGTACCATTAGGTATGCGTTTTTATTATAGTTATTGAGCGTTTTCATGTAGAATGATATTAAAGATAAATTTAGGGAGGATTTTAATTTTATGAAAACGAAAGGTTATATTGGTAGTTACACTAAGAAGGATGGTAAAGGGATATATAGATTTGATGTAGATGAAAATGATCAAACTATTGAAAAGGTAGAAGTAGGCTATGAAGTTGAAGCATCTACATATATTACACAACATAATCAGTTTTTATATGCTATTAAAAAAGATGGTGAAGATTGTGGGGTTGCCAGCTTTTTAATTAATGAAGATGGTAGTTTAACTTTTATAAATGATTGCTTAGCTTCTCAAGAAGGTACAGGTTGTCATATTTCAGTTTCTAATGACGGTAAATACTTATTTGAAGCTGTATATGGAGCAGGTCTTGTTAGAATTTATAAACTTAATCCTGATACTGGAGAATTAGTTGAGTTAATTGATTTTTATCGTGGAGAAGGACAAGGGCCAAATGAAGCGAGACAAGAAAGTAGTCATATTCATTATGCTCAACAAACACCAGATTTAGATTTTATTGCTACAGTTGATTTAGGGGCAGATGTTGTTAGGACATTTAAGTTTTCTGATGAAGGACTAGAATTAGTTGAAACATTAGAAGTACAAGCAGGTAGTGGACCAAGACATTTAGCGTTCCATCCAAGTGGTGATTATGCATATTTAGTAAGTGAAATGAGCAATACAATTCAAGTGTTATCTTATAAGAACGGTGTATTTGCTGAGATTAGTCCAAGATTAATGACTATACCTGAAGATTTTGATTTAAATTCACAAGTTGGTGCAGTTAGATTAAGTCATGATGGTCAATTTATTTATGTTTCAAATAGAGGTCATAACAGTATAGCGGTATTTAAAATATTAGGTGATGGCGCCAATATTGAAAGTGTAGAAATAGTTACAAGTGGTGGAACATGGCCAAGAGATTTTAATATCACACCAAGTGATACTTTCTTAGTAGTGGCACATGAACATTCATATAATTTAGTTTTGTTTACTAGAAATAAAGAAACAGGTAAATTAACAGAAATAGAAAATGAACAAAAAGCTTCAGAAGGCGTATGTGTTCAATTTTTATAACAATGGTAGGTGATTAGCTTTGAAAATTGCATTATATCAAATGCATGTTATACCAGGTAAACCAGAAGAAAACATTCAGAAAATAGATCAATGGTTCGATCAACTTGATGAAGATATCGATATAGCGGTATTACCTGAAATGTGGAATACGTCATATCGATTAAAAGATTTAAATGAACTTGCTGATAATGATGGTGAAGTTATCCTTCCTTTTTTACAAAAGAAAGCTAAAGCGCTCAAAAAACATATTGTTGCTGGGTCTATTGCTTATAAAAAAGATCAAGAAATTTATAATAGAGCCATTGTCATCAATAAAGAAGGTAGTTGCATTAACACTTATGACAAGGCACATTTATTACCGATGTTAAATGAACATCATTATTTAACTTCAGGTGAAAAAAAGCCTACAGTTTATAAATTAGATGAAGTCGATATGGGTACAATTATATGCTATGACTTAAGATTTCCGGAATTATCTCGCTCTTTAGCATTAGAAGATGCAAAGGTTATATTTGTACCAGCACAATGGCCAAAGTCAAGAATCGATCATTGGAAAGCATTACTACGTGCTAGAGCAATTGAAAATCAAGTTTATGTCATTGCGTGTAATAGTGTAGGACTTTGTGATGAAAATGAATTTGGTGGTAACAGCTTAGTATATGGTCCAGATGGCACATTAATGGATAATTTATATTATGAAGAAGATACTTTAATTGTTGAAATAGACTTTGGAAAACAAGAACAAATTAGAGAAGCAATTCCAATATTTAATAGTCTAAGAACTGATTTATATTAAGAAGAATGAGGCTGAGACAATAATTTGTCCAGCCTCATTGTATAGTTAAAACTATTTTCATAACCTGCTTGCCTATGGTACAGTCTCAGCCTGTAGTCTTCGATTTGTACTGTTTCCACAGTCGTGTCGGCTATGAAAGTGTCTTATAGTGGTTATATTATATAAGCAAGTTTATAGAAACCTGCTTATAAATGTTAGTTGAAGTGAATGGAGATGATTGTTTGGAAAGTAATATATCAGTTCAATTTAAAAATGTTGAATATGAAATTGAAAACTCTAAAATTTTAAAAGAAATAAATGCTGAAGTTTATAAAGGTAAGTTGACATCTATTATAGGTCCTTCTGGTGCTGGGAAATCTACTTTATTATCTTTAATAAATTTATTAAAATCTCCTTCTAAAGGTGACATTTTGATCAATGATGAAACAATTAATTCATATAATCCGATGGAATTAAGGAGAAAAGTACAATTAGTTTCACAAGAAGCCACTATGATTAAAGGGACTGTTAAAGATAATTTAGAGCTTCCTTTAACACTTCAAAATAAAAAGATGACAGATGAAGAAGCGAAATACTTTTTAGAAAGAGTGGATTTATCAGTAACTTTTTTGAATAAAAATAGTAAAGAGTTATCTGGAGGAGAAAAACAAAAATTATCTTTAGCACGTGCACTTGTTAATAAACCAGAAGTTATTTTATTAGATGAGGTAACGTCTGCACTTGATAGAAATTCTAAACAAGCGATAGAATTGTTACTCAAAAAAATTAATAAAGAGCATAATGTAACGATGATTTGGGTGACGCATGATATTAATCAGGCTTTACGATTGAGCGATTATGTTTGGGTTATGATTGATGGAGAAGTAGTTGAAGCTGATAGTGTCGAAAATATTAAACATACTAAAAATTCTGAGGTCAGAAATTTTATAGGAGATAAAGTATTATGAGCATAACATCTATAATATTAATGTTTATTTTTATCATCATTCCGATAGTTTTATCTAAGAGTTTTAATTTAGGATTAGAAAAAGATACTACAGTCGCTGCAATACGATCTTTCGTTCAGCTATTAATTGTAGGTTATATATTACAATTTATATTTGACCAAGATAGTTATATATTTATTGTATTAATGGTCATACTCATAATTGGTGCAGCAACTCAAAATGCAAGGAAAAAAGGGTTGGAAATACCAGGAATTACATGGAAATTATTATTAGCTTTTATATCCATTGAAATCATTACGCAAGGGATATTAATAGGTTTTAATATAACACCTGCTACAGCACAATATATCATTCCTATAAGTGGAATGATAATAGGGAATTCTATGGTGCTAAGTATATTATTTTTAAATAGATTTATGTCTGAAATAAAACAAAACGATAACATAATAGAGCTTATTTTATGTTTAGGCGGAACACCTAAACAAGCAATTCATAAGCAGTTAATCACATCTATTCAATCAAGCGTTATACCTACAATAGAACAACAAAAAACAATTGGTTTAGTACAGTTGCCAGGCATGATGAGTGGTCAAATTATTGCTGGAGCTGATCCTTTAGAAGCTGTGCTCTTTCAAATATTAATTGTATTTATGCTATTAACGGCAGCTACTATGACAAGTGTAATACTAGGGTTTTTATCGTATCCAACTTTGTTTAATAAGAAGCAGCAATTAATAGAAAAGCATTTCAAATAAAAAAGCTAGGACAATTAAATTGTCCCAGCTTTTTATTTTTTAAACATTGCTCTTACATATTTACCTTTTCCTTTATAAGGCGGGAAAAGTACACCGGTTTCAAGTTTAGTTGTTTTGAACATTATGCCTTTTTCATTACTAAATAATTCAAATGAGGCTTTACCATGGTATTTACCTATTCCTGATAGTCCAACTCCACCAAATGGCAAGTTATGATTACCTACATGTAAAAGGGTGTCATTTATGCAACCACCGCCAAATGAAATTCTTCTTACTACTTCATCAGTATGATTCTCATCTTCACTAAATAAGTATAAGGATAATGGTTTTGGTTTGTTCTTAATGAATTGTATTGCGTCTCCAAAGGCTTCATAAGTCATGATTGGAAGGATTGGACCGAATATTTCATCTTCCATTAAAATGTCATCGAATTTAACATTATCAATGACAGTTGGCTCGATATAGCAATGATCTAAATCAGAATTGCCACCATAAACGATATCACCATTTGTATTTTCTAAAAGATGTATTAATCTGTCAGTATGTCTTTCATTAACAACTCTACCAAAATCTTCACTGTCTTGAGCATTTTTGCTGTAAAATTCTTGGATTGTAGACTGTAATGCTTTTACAAATTGTTGTTTTATAGAAGCATCGATAATGACGTAATCAGGTGCTACACAAGTTTGACCAGCATTAATGAATTTACCAAAAGCAATTCTTTCAGCAGCTACTTTAATATTGGCAGTCTTATCAACTATAGCTGGGCTTTTTCCACCTAATTCAAGTGCTACAGGAATCAACTGTTTACTAGCTTGCTCGTATACACTTTGACCAATTTTTGTTGAACCTGTAAAGAACACAAAATCAAATGGAAAAGTTAACAATTCTTCTGTAACCGTTTTGTCACCAGTAACACAAGAAACGAAAGAAGGATCAAATGATTCTTCAATTATTTTTCGAACGATTGCACTGACATTAGGTGTTAATTCTGAAGGTTTTACGACAGCACAATTACCGGCTGCTATAGCCCCAATTAAAGGTTCAATGACAAGTTGGAAAGGGTAATTAAATGGACCAATAATTAGAACTGTACCATATGGTTCATATACTGTATAACTTTTACTAGGGAAAAGAAAAACAGGTGTATTAGCATTGTTTTTACTGGCTAAACCCTTGACTTCTTTTAACATGAAAGAGATACTTTTATAAATATAACCGATTTCTGTTGCATAAGATTCAACTGCATTTTTGCCTAAATCGTGTTGCAAAGCTTCTATTAATTGACTCTCATTTGATTTAATAGATTTTTTTAGTAATCTTAATTGTTTTTTTCTAAATTTAATATCTTTGGTAATATCGCTATCGAAGAACGATTGGATATTTTCAAATTGATTTGCTATAGACAAGATTGATAACCCCTTTATACTTCTGTTGTTTATATTTTAACAATAGTTATAATTAAAAGCGAAGTCTTTATTTATTAAAGACCATTTTATTAAGAATATATTATGAAAAGGTGAAACTATATGAAATTTGGATTTATAGGTACGAACTGGATTAGTGACAAATTC
>NZ_RXWZ01000101.1 GCF_003970575.1 Mammaliicoccus fleurettii | reverse complement strand
GAAATTAGCATCATGCTAGCAAGTTAAGCGAACACTGACATGATAAATTAGTGGTTAGCTATATTTTTTTACTTTGCAACAGAACCAATTAAAGTCAATAAAGATTGAAGGATTTAGAAAACATTATTCTACAGAAGTAATTTGTGAAGATACTACATTTCTCATTGGACCAAATAATGCTGGAAAGAGCTCTGTATTAAAAGCTATTAAATACCTGCTAGAAGGCAAAAAGAAAATGGATGACGGTGATTTTTGTTGTTTTATTAATAGTAACAATGAAATTGATAAATTAACTGATAAAGTTATAATAACTGCTGAATTCAATAACCTAAGAGATGAATCATTGAATTGGAGAGGTTTTAACTCACATAGACTCTTTAAAAATCAAGATTTTGAAAATGAAGGTTATAGCATATTTTATAGAAAAACATTTGATAACAGTAGTTGTCAAATTGAAATGAAACAGAAAGTATTAACTTTAAAAGAAGATTTTAGCGACTGTAAAAAAATTCAAGATTTCATAGATAAAGGTATAGATATATCAGTATTTGAAGACTCTCTTAGTAGTATAAAACCAGATAAAAAGTTAACTTCCGCAGACTTTGAAAAACTAAAAGAAGAAGGGTCAGATATATTATTTAATATATCTGATTCAATAGAATGGTTTAAGAATCCAGGAGGAATTTCTCAAAATGTATCTAGCAGACTACCCAAATTTCTTTTAATTGAAGACAAATCTCAAGATAATGAACTCTCGGGCCAAACGGGGGCATTAATGACAACATTAAAGCAGTTATTTGAAGATGTAAGAGAAGAGTCAACTAATTTCGAAAGAGCACAACATTATTTAAATGAATTAGCCAAAGAGCTAAATCCACAAGATGAAGATAGTGAGTTTTCACAATTGTTAAGTGAATTAAATCACGTAGTTAGCGATGTTTTTCCTGACACTTCTTTTATTGCACAAGCAAACTTATCAAATGCAAATGATGCTATTAAACCTAGTTTTGATGTCCAATTAGGAAGTAATGTCTATACTTCAATTAGTAACCAAGGATCAGGTGTAGTTCGGTCTGCAATATTTGCAATGCTAAGATATAGAAACATGAGAGAAAATAAAAAAAAGAAACAAGGTGAATATATTAGACCATTACTAATTGCTTTTGAGGAGCCTGAAATTTATTTACATCCTCAAGCAGCAAAACAGATGAAAGAAACTATATATAGTTTATCGTTACAAGATAATAATCAGATAATATGTACTACACATTCTCCTTATATGATTGATTTGAGTAAAGATACACGGCAGATATTAAATGCTTTTAGTTTAGAATATAAGCAAAACCCACTGGGAAATGATGAAACCGATATAGAGCATATAGTTATTAATCCTTTTAACATAAGTACTAAATTTAAAAATTTGCTCGCTGAAGACAAAACTCATGTAAAAATGATTTTAAAAATTGATGATAGTATTGCTAAAATATTTTTCGCTAAAAATGTTCTTGTTATTGAGGGAGATACTGAAGAACTTGTTCTTAAAGAAACTATACTAAGGATGCCCGAAAACATGCAAAAAGAATTTTCCTATAATTGGGAAATTGTTAAAGCAAGAGGTAAAGCTACAATTATTTCTTTAGTTAAATATTTAAAATCTATGGGTATTAAGACACACGTTATACATGATAGAGATGGAAATACACCTGGTGCTTTCAAATTTAATAAATCAATCTCTAAGGCTCTTAATGATAATAATAAATTACATTTATTAGAAGAGTGTATTGAAGATACACTTGGATACAAAGCACCGTCCAATGAAAAACCATATCAAGCGTATAAATTTATAAATGAAAATTGGGGAGATTCGTGGAAAAATGTTAATGACAATTGGAAAATGATAATAGATTGTTTATATAAACAAAGATAGCAGATGATTTTTGCATTCATCTATACTTGGTGATATACTGAAATTAACAAATAGTGTACTAGCATGATAAGCACCGAGCCCGATAACTACTGCGAATAGTTATCGGGCTCTTTTGGTGTATTAGCTATATGTCGTCGCTAAATTACTTCTCACGATTATTCAGCCAATGAGAAAATAATGTGAGTATAACTCCTACTACGATAGGAGCTATAATAGTTACAAATAGTGTACTGAACATGATGTCACCTCCTTCCATGCTAATTACAGCACAGAAGTAAAACGACGACTTTTATATTATACCATCTGTATCTTTTGAAGCATATCCACTTCCGATAATCATCGAATATGTTAACTAATTGTTTAACGTATGGTTATGATGAGTTTTTGTATGTTTTTATATTAGCTTTAGTGTATGAATAGTAGTTTTGTGAAACGCTTTAAAATGAAAAGTATTATTAATTCCTTTAATGGAATAGTTATATATTATTTAAAAAAATTGTGAATAATACTTTGAGCAGCTGTTCCCTTTTCATATGAACAAAACTTATCATAAAATTTTTCATACTTCATTTGATATTGTTGCTGAATTTGTTCAATATTTTTAATAGATTTTATTAAAGAGTCATTTGTTTTTATAAGAGGTCCAGGGGCCTCATTTTCAAAATCAAAATAAAATCCGCGTAAACTGTCTCTATAGTGTTCTAAATCATAAGTAAAGAATAGCATAGGTTTTTTTGTATTAGCGAAATCAAACATTACGGAAGAATAATCAGTGATACAAATATCAGTTATTAAGAATAAATCACTGATATCATTATATTTATTGCCGTTAATCACAAAATTATCTAAAGAACTATCTAACTGTAAAGCGTTACTAACAATAATGTGTGGTCTTAGAATTAAAATATAATCTTTACTTAGTTTTTCTTTCATTTGTTGCAAATCAATTTGTAAGTTAATGATATGTTTTTTAGCTTTATTAACTTCATCATCACGGAAAGTTGGTGCATATAGTATGATTTTACGTTCATCTTGAATACCTAAACGTTGTTTGACTTTTTCCTTTTTATTATTAATATATGCTATATCCTCATTATAAAATATATCATTTCGTGGATAACCAACTTCTAATATTTCTTTTTGAAATTCAAAGGCTGATCTGAAACATCTAGATGCGTATGGACTTGGTGAAACCAGATAATCCCAATGTTTAATTGCATTGTTAACACGGTTTTTATAGTTAGCATCTCTACCTTCAAAACTTTCAACATCATTTAACATTTTCTTAAGTGGCGTGCCATGCCATGTCTGGATATATATTGTATCTTTAGGTTTTGTAATATAATGCGGAAAGTTCTGGTTATTTACCCAATATTTTGCACGGGATAAATAATGATAATATTCCGGTGATAAACGTTTTACTCTTATAACATTAGGATCATTAAATGGAAATTGTAGGTTACTTACCCATACAATTTGGTAAGCGTCACTGTATTCTTTTAATTTATCGTAAATTACTTTTGGGCTATCGCTCACAGATTTACCTACATTACTTTCAAACACAACCAGGTCCTTTTTAATTGGAACAATCTTGGAAATTGCTGAGTTATATTTATCCATAACGTTAAAATATTTCTTACTCTTCCTAAAGCGTTTGAATAAATGTTGGGATAAAATATCATATTTGAATTTACTTTTTAATCGATTAGTTGTTTTGGATTTTTGAACAGCTTCAAAAATCCTTTGACTGTTGTATTGATCATGATATTTAATAAACTGATTTGCTTTTATTTCAACATTTTTATCGATTTGATAATTATTCATAATCATCTTTTTTAGTTGTTTTTCTAAGTCTTGTTGATTATTAACTATCGTACCGGGCAATTCATTTTCTATATCAAGATGTGAAGGTTGCTTACCTAAAAATTTATCTTTATCAAATTGATAATAAATGACTGGTTTATTTAAAAAGCTAAAGTCAAAAGCAACGCTTGAATAATCTGTTATCATTAATTTACTCTCTTGGATTAGTTTTTGAACATCGACATCATCTTGTTTAACGCTGGTAAGATACGATGGGACATTAAACAAATCAATGAAAGGTTGCATATTAGGATGTAGGTAGAAAATAACTTCATTTCCGTCATTTACAATATTTTTAATGTTAGCGCTATTTAATAATTGATTTATTCTTTTCAGATATTCTGAACCTTCTATCTGTTCTGTGTTGATTAACCAATCTCTCCATGTTGGAATGATTAAAATTTGGTTTTTAGTTGTAACTTTTGGATTAAAAAGATTGTCAAAACGAGCTAAACCTGTCACAGCAACTTGACTACTATCAAATTTTAAATCTCTAACAACAATCTGCTTTTCTCTCTCAGAGCTTGTAATAAAAAGGTCTACATTGAAATCTTTCAGTTGGTTACCATTAATATTTGATAAATTTTTAGTGCCTAGCACACCGTGTTGTAAAAACACTCTAGTAGCTTTAATTTTTTTTGTATAAACTACACTATTGGTAGGGAATATTAATTCTGGGTGGTGTGTTGTGCATATATAATCCGCTTGTAACATAATCTTGAAATGTTCTGGAGATTTGTAATAAATGACATTACCAAAAGGAAGAACATTTTGAATTTCATTAGAATCTTCTTCAATAATATAATACACAGGTAATTCTGGATGGTGCGTCCGCATATATTTAAAAAAGTGAAAACCATTATCTTGAGCTTTATAAGATTTTTCTCCCACAACCCAAACTTTTGGACGATTTTTTTGGAAAGGCAATTTCACGTTAGGTTTTTTTAAATTTTCGATATAAGTAAGGTAACTATCTATTGTATATCTGTTAATTCTAAATGAAAGATTACGCCCTTTCATAGTAAAGTAAGGAGTAATAGATATAATATCATTTTGATAATCCGTAATAATTTCGCCCTTTAGAAAACGTTCTATTAAAATTCTTGGATTACCTATTTTTATTTTTAAAGGTACAAATGATTCTTGAACATCAATTTTTAAATAGATATCAATAACATCTCCAATAATATATGAATGCTTCATGAATTTTATTAACTCGTTGTATATATCAACGGAGAAATTAAATATAGAGGTATTGTTATTTTTACTATCTATAGTACTTGGTAAATAGACTTCTAATTCCCGATCAGTAAAGCGCGTTGTCAAAACAAGACTAGCTTTTTGAATTGTGGAGTTAATAATAGAAAATTGCCCTTCTATTAGCGCCTGGTGATTATTGAATTTTAGTTTATCGATATGTCGTCTTGAAAAAAATGCTTTTAATGGAGTGTAATTAGTCATTGTAAAATGTAAAAATCCGTTTTTAGTGGTATATGGATAAATTGTGTTAACACCATCTGAAACTTTCTCTAAATTATAAATAGATGTATATTCGTTAGTAACTTCTATATTTTTTTGTTTTTTACGCTTGTTTTCTAATACTTCCAAAGTTAAGAAAATCTTAGTTTCATTAAATTCTTTAAAGATGTCTAATACTTCATTTAAATCAATTTTAAAATTAAACGACTCATCATATGATTTGTAAAAAATAGATTTAAAGCTATTTTTTACATATAGGCCTGTAATGTTTTCTTTTGGTGCGCCAAAAGAAATATAAAGCACAGTGCCTTCTTGTTTTATATGTAGCAAAATAGTGCTCCTCCCTTAAATTATAGTATTATAGTATATAAATAGAATATACTATAATACTCTAGTCTACAATCTAATTTTCTGGGGGGGCTATAAAAGAAATTAGATATAAATAAGCATTGATACTTTAATATGAACAAAACAAAAGAGGTGTGAATTTGAAAAAAATATACTTATTAATTAATTCTTTAGAACTAGAACGAGGAGGTCTTACTAAGGCTAATTTACAACAAGCTAGCATGTTTAGTGAATTAGGTTACGAAACTTATATACTGACATTTAATTATAATTCCGATTATAACGGTATTATAGAAGATATTTATGATGTATATAAGGTAAACAAAAAAGTTAAAATAATAAATATGTATGATTATTTTAGAAATGAGGATCAGATTGACCAAAAATTCAAGTCATATAAAAATCTAATAAATGATGATTCAATAGTTGAAAAAAATGACAGTAAAGACATTGTTAAAATATATGAAAATGGATTATATAAAAAAAATATATCTTACAGAAGTGATGAATCTATTAAAAAAATAGATTACTTTAATAATTCAAATTATCGAATTAAAGTAGAATTTTATGCTCCTGAAGGATATATAGGTAAACTATCATATATGTATTATAATTTAAATAGACCCAGACAAATGACTTTTTACAATAGTATTGGTAACTGTTACTTGCGTAAAACAGTAAACCCTGAAAATGGATTAGCTACTAAAGTTGATTTAATAAAAAAAGGGCAAATAGTTCATTCTTTTAGAAGTGATAGACAATTAAAGTCTTATTTTGTAGAACAAATTGTCAATAATAATAAAGATTCTGTTATTATTTCTGATGCAAGAAATACTGATGATATTATGATTAATATAAAAAATGAAAATTCTAGTAAGAATGTAAGATTGCATAGTAATCATTTAAGCCCAAATGGCGAGATAGCTAAAACTGTAATGACTTCTTTAGAAAATCTTAAAAATATAGATTCTTTAATAGTATTAACAAGCCAACAAAAAGAGGATATTGTAAATAATTATGGTTATTCAGAAAAAGTAAAAGTTATTCCACATGGTATACAGACTTTGCCTTCAAAAGATATTAATAACATCATTAGAAAAAACAAAGCTGTTGTTATTTCTAGATTAGTTAAATTAAAACAAATTGATCATATAATTAAAGCAATGCAACTAATTAAAGATGATGATCCTGATTTTATATTGGAAATTTATGGAAATGGAAATGAATTAGAAAATTTAAAATCCTTAGTCAAAAAAAATAAACTAGAAAATAATATTATATTTAAAGGGTATACTAATAATCCATTAGAAATATATAATGAATCATTGCTTTCTATAACCACTTCTAAAAGTGAAGGTTTTTCATTAAGTATTTTGGAAAGTATGGCATCTGGAACTCCTGTAATTTCTTACGATTTTAAATATGGTCCAGAAGAAATAATTGATAATAATAAAAATGGCTTAGTTATTAACAAAGACAATATAAAGGAATTAGCTGAAAAAATATTATATTTAAAAAATAATGAAAAAGTTTTAAAAGATATGAGTGAAAAAAGTATAGAAAAAATTGAAGAAAAATTTTCAATACAAAGTGTTAAAAAGAAATGGTTTGAATTTATTGAAAATAATAATATAACAAACCCAAACAATTTATAAATCTATTAAACTTACTAAGTTAACTTATTTGATAATTTTTATTAAATAGAAACTTATGTTACTTATTGTTCGTTATTAAGATAGAATTTGATTTTGAAACGATTAAGAGACTTCCTTTTGAAAGGAAGTCTCTTTTATTACATATACTTAGAGTGTTATTTATTTTAGAGAGAAGAATATTAAAAAAATCGCCACTCTTCTCTTAAAATCCCCATCTGTATGGCATCATAGAATTCACCTTCAACTACGCGCCCTTTACGTATACGTGCCTCTTCTATCATTCCAGTTTTATTTGCTACTTTCATCATTCTAATATTGCCAGACCATGTTGAAATACCTATTCTATTAGCATCAGTTTCTTTAAATAGATAACTAATCCATTCTTTGAATACTTGAGAACCTAATCCCTTTTCCCATTTATTATTTTTATATATAACAATGCCACATTCTAACCATCTGGATTTCTTATCTTTCCAATATGATGTGACAACACCTAAAAAATCATCTTCATATTTTATTGCTAAAGTTGATAATGTATTTTTATAAAGATATTTACTTTCTCTATATTTCTTTTCGAATTCAGTAAATGTAAAATACTCTTCTTCGATATATGGACCGTTCCATTCCTTAGCTTTTTGTAATGGATCTAAATATTTCCAATAATAATAATCGTTTAAATCATCTTCATTTAGTTCTTCTAGAAGTGTCTTCTTATTTGTGTTTTCCAACTTTAATCTACTCCTACATTGTTCAGAATTTATTGATAGTATATACTTTTTACTGAATTAATTATATATAATAAATTCTATCACTCCCAAAACTTAAAACGTTTTTTAAAGAAAACCCCCCCTTAACTGTCATTTCCGATGCTATTTTGCACCTTTTTAAACGTTATTTTGCACTATAATACATGTGAAAAGAGGTTGGAATAAAGTCTTTTATATTCCAGCCTCCTGAAGTTTATGTAGTTAATAATATATACAATAATCATTTAATGAGATGAATTAAATTTTCATCATTATTTTATTTTTATTGCTCCATATTGTTTTCGGATATCGAATAGTAAATTAATTAAGCTTTCATGATAAGGAATAAAATTACTGTTTTTTATCATTGTTAATATCTTTTCCTTACTTTCCCATCTTACATTTTGCACTTCATCAAACTGTAGATTGAGCGTATCTAAATTGATCTCTTTTTCAATTAAATAAACGTCATCGAATCCTTTTTCAAAGTTAATGGTTAAATGGGGACGGATCTTATGAAAATCCATATCAATTCCAAGCTCTTCATATAACTCTCTTTGTACAGCTAATTGGCTGGTTTCCCCAACCAAGGCGCTCCCTCCTACAGTTAAATCCCACATATTTGCCCATCCTTCTTTAAAAGATTGTCTTTGTTGGATAAGCATATCACCGTTTGAATTAAAAATACACGCATGGACCACTAAATGAAAATCGTCCGATTTCAAATTTTCTCCACGAAGTGCTTTTCTGTTTGTTTTATTACGATTAATATCATAGACATCCCAAAATTCCATTTTTCATCACCTAACATAGAAAATCAAAGTATTTAGTCATCGAAAGTACTTATCGAATTAGGATTAGTCAAATCTTACTTCTAAATTTAAATCATCAATTAATTCGTCTTATTATCCTGTTGCTATATAGAAGTCTTATCTAATCTGAAATATTCAGCTAGCGAAAGTTTTCTTCCCTCTTTATCCCACTGGTGGTATGCTTCAAAAACCGCCTTTATATTATTTTGATAGCGATTTTCCACTAAACACTTAACAGAAAGAAAACTTTGCCAGTAATCAAACATGATGCTCGATAAACTTGCTGTATAGGAATTACTTCCAAATTCATCTATGGATCGGTTGCCATATTCTTTCGTAAATATGTCCACTAATTCTTTCTCTATCGTCGATATTTCATCAAATTCTTTCTCAGTTAAAAGATATTTTCTTGGTAAATACTGACACATTCCTTCTTCAAACCAAATACTGCCTTCTCGTTCATCTCCAAATTCATCCAAAAATAAATCTGAGTGATGGGTTAATTCATGACCTAATATAGTAAGTATGTGATTCTCAGAAAGTTTTTCGTAAAAATGCTGAATATGAAAAAAGCTTTTCCCATCCAATTGTTGAATAAACAGTTTTCTCCAAGCTCTTAAATCAGGTGATATGTATATCGTATCTTTATTTGTAAATGCAGGTATGGGAACATCTGAAAAGACATTTATTGCTAATTCTTGTGATGTCCACACAATACCTTTAGGTAAATCGTTTAGTTCAAAATCTTTTTCTAATATAAGTTGATATTCTTTCAGATTTTGTTCAAATGTAGTAATCAATTCTTCGTATTTTTCATATTCCCTTTTTGTTTCAAAAGCATAAATATGTTTCATTTAGATTAACCCTTTCTTTTGGTATTAATTCTAATGTTCTTACATTAACTTTAACATAAGCTGAATTAGATTATTTAAAGCGATTTACCATTCGTAAAAGTACACTTTTAAGAACGGTTTGAAAACATTTGAAATAGATCAAAATAAACTTTCTTAAACATATAAAAATAGTTTACGAACGTTCAATATTTTGCATATATTTTTACGAAAGTTTTTCAATTATAATTATAAAAATAATCTTCTGGTTAAACAATTTGTAGATGTGTTTTTCTCTCTTAAATTTTTGTTTGAGTATAGTAGACCCTAAATAGACATTAGAGGGATATTGATTTCACTGGTGTCACTTTCTATGTTATTTTGCACTGATTTAAGCGATAATTTGCACTCTAGTTAAGAAGCCCAGCTAATCTTTTCACGAAGACAGCTGGGCTTTTAAAGTTAGTTATGCAAAATAACACTTAAGATATATGCAATTTACCGTCAATAATGACACGCCTTTTTATCGTAAGTACTATTTTGTGTTTAAAACGGTCGTTTATTGGAAGGTATATCCGAGTTTATAATATAATTAAATACGTAACTTTTTTGATTAATTAAGTGTTAGCTAAAAAAATCTTGCCATTGTACCATTTATAATAGGTTTTATTTATACGTTTTTAATTAAACAAGGAAGCTGTTTTAAATTATCAATGACTAAATTTGTTTTGAAGTCATGAGATAAAAAGTTTCTTTTCCATATCCCAATCATCCCAACAGATTGAGCAGCTTTAATATCATTCAACGGGTGATCCCCGACGAAGATACTTTCATCAAGGGAGACATTGAGTTTCTCTGATGCTTTTATAAAAATTTCTGAGTCTGGCTTCTTCATCCCTTCACACTCTGAAATTAAAATAGTATCGAAGTATTTTTCTATATCCAAAGCCCTTATATTATCTAGCTGAAACTGACACTTTCCATTACTGATAATACCAAGCTTATAATGATTTTCTTTTAGCTCTCTTAGCATCTCCAATAAACCAGGAAAAGGTATACAATGATTGGAAAATTCACCCATGTAGTCTAGAAGCAATTCTTCCCACATTATACCCTCTATATTAAATTCTTTTACTAGCTGTTTATATACTTTGTCTTTCCACCTGTAACCGTGATTATCAAGACAAGAAGAAACTCGTTTTCAACTCGTTTCAAAAACCAAAACCAAGAAATCAAATTTAACCTTTTTTATCATCTTTTTCTAAACC
>NZ_RXWZ01000100.1 GCF_003970575.1 Mammaliicoccus fleurettii | reverse complement strand
TAAAAATGGCCGAATCCATAGCTTAGCTATGAATTCGACCAAAAATCCATTTTTATTATTTAGTTGTCTACTTGACAGGGTACAGTTCACAATAGTTGGCAGGCTTTTTTATTTTTTAAAATTCTTCATATGTTGCTGGGTCTTGATCTTTAAGACGTCCGTTGTCTTGTGTTAATGCATCGATTATAGCTAAGTCTTCTGATTCTAAATAGAAATCGAAAATATCTATATTCTGTATTTGTCTTGCGATTGATGTAGATTTAGGGATTGGTACTACACCGTTTTGTACGTGCCATTTTAAGATGATTTGTGGAATAGTTTTGTTATATTTCTCTGCGATTTGTCCGATTTTTGCATCGTTTATGACTTCTGATGCTCGACCTAGTGGGCTCCATGCTTCTATTATAATCCCTTTTTCTTTATGGTATTCTAGTACGTCTTTTTGATTAAAGTAAGGGTGTAATTCTATTTGGTTAACAGTTGGTAACACGCCTGTTTCTTTTTCTAATGTTTCGATGTGTTCTTCTAAGAAGTTACATACACCGATAGATTTAATAAGTCCAAGTTTTTGAGCATCGATTAATGCTTTCCATGCTTCGACATATTTTCCTTGTTTAGGGTTTGGCCAATGTATTAAATATAAGTCGAGATATTCAACGCTAAGTCGATAAATAGATTCTTGAATGGCATTTATTGCTTGATCATAACTGTGATAACGTCCTGGTAATTTAGAAGTTACAATAATTTGGTCGCGATCTACGTGGCTTTCTTGAATGGCTTTACCAACTGTACCTTCATTTTCATAGTTATATGCAGTATCAAGGATTCGATATCCATTATTTAGTGCATTTACGATTGCATGTACGCCAGTTGTTCCGTTTAGCTTATATGTACCAAATCCTACTTGCGGTAACGCTTGTCCATCAATTAAATTATAATTTTCCATGATTATAATGCCTCCTATTTAAAATATAAAGACTCTACAATTGTAAACTATATCATATTATGAATTACGTACTTCAGTAATTAGCTTGCGAAAGTTTTTGAAGATAAAATTTCTTTTTTTAATTTTTAGTAAAACGTATTGAATTCATAGAATGAATGTAGTAATATGTATCTCATTGCGCAAGGTAAGTAGCTAATAGCTAGAGTCATATTATGGAGAAAAGAAGGGTTAAAATGGAGCGTGTATGTGTTATTTCATTAAGCATTATTGATGCGATAATGATACTCATGTTATTACTGTTTAATACATTCATTATATCTAACATTTATGTGTTAACAGTGTATGCTTTAATCATGGTACTGGTTTCTGGTTATATAGTTTATTTAGCTATAAGTATGAAATGTGATCAATCTATTAATCAATTTGATCAATATCCTAAATAATAGAATTTAACGAGTATATGATAATAATTTAAGCGAATAAGCCGTCTAGGTTTATTCGCTTTTTAAATTTTATTTAAAAAATTGTAATTGTGTTTTTAAAATGTAGTAACATACTTTTAATTTGCATGTTATAATTGTGGTGTTTTTAATAAATAAAAAGGTGGACAATAAACAATGTTTCTAATCATCAATATAATTGGTTTGTTGGTATTCATTGGTGTCGCTTTTCTTTTTTCTAGGGATAAAAAGAATATTGATTGGAAATCAGTATCCATACTTATTGCTATTAACTTAGCATTAGCATGGTTTTTCACTCAATTTTCTTTTGGAGCAAAATTTGTTAAAGGTGCGGCTGATGGTGTGTCGTGGCTTTTAGAATCTGCTTTTTCGGGAATTGGATTTGCATTTGGTAGCTTCACAGCGCCAGGACCAGGGAATATGGATATGGCAGTTTCAGCGTTACTACCAATTCTACTAGTTGTACCGATATTTGATATCTTAATGTATTTAGGTATTTTACCAAAATTCATTTCAATATTAGGTTGGGTTATTTCAAAAGTAACGAGACAACCTAAGTTTGAGTCGTTTTTCTCTATTGAAATGATGTTTTTAGGAAATACGGAAGCTTTAGCAGTATCATCTAAACAGTTAACGTCTATGAATAAAGTCAGAGTATTAACAGTTGCAATGATGTCTATGAGTTCAGTTTCAGGTGCAATTGTTGGTGCATATGTCACAATGATACCGGGGGAATATGTATTAACTGCTATACCATTAAACATAATTAATGCAATTATTGTAACAACTATTTTAAATCCATTTGATTTAGATCCAGAAGAAGATGTTGTAGCTGAGATAGACGAAGGGGAAAGACAACCATTCTTCTCATTTTTAGGGGATTCAGTAATCAATGCAGGTAAACTTGTATTAATCATTATCGCGTTTGTTATCGCGTTTGTTGCAATCGCAGACTTGATTAATAAATTATTAGGTATTATGGATCCTATTCCATATTTACCAAACATAAGATTAGAGTACATACTCGGTATCTTTATGTTCCCATTTGCAATTTTACTCGGTATGCCAGTTGGCGAAGCTTGGGTAGTTGCTCAACAAATGGCACTTAAAATTGTAACAAATGAATTTGTTGTGATGAGTACAATCAGTAAAGAGATAAGTGAATATTCAACACATAGAGCGGCAGTAATTAGTACTTTCTTAGTATCATTTGCTAACTTCTCTACAATTGGTATGATAATAGGAACACTCAAGGGCATTGTCAAAGACGATGTATCTAATTTTGTATCTAAATATGTACCAATGATGCTGCTTTCAGGTATTTTAGTATCACTGTTAACAGCTGCATTCGTTGGATTATTTGCTTGGTAAGCTTAATAAATACTTATATAGATTAAATTTAAAAGCAACAAGCACATTTAATGTACTTGTTGCTTTTTTATAAGGGGGAGATATCATGCTCAGACGTGTGCTAGATATTTCAAGTATTGTTATGTGGTTATTTTCTATAATATTAATGGTTCTGTTGCAAAGTTGAATTTATAGTATAATTTTAACAAAAAGGAGTCTTCTGTATGAACTATTTCAGATATAAACAATTTAACAA
>NZ_RXWZ01000099.1 GCF_003970575.1 Mammaliicoccus fleurettii | reverse complement strand
CTTCGTTTGTCAAAATAAGCTAGACAGTTTACCTACATCCATGTAACTCATAAATACTTCCAACGGGGTTTGATAATTCAATGACTTTCTGGGGATATGGTTCCTTCTGGTAGAGACGGAGGAAACAAACCGCTGGTCCACCTGATTGAAATCCATCCCCTTAGGCAATCCATCTGTCCGCAATAACCCATTGGAATGTTCATTCAACCCGCGCTGGGAAGGGGTGCCCGGATCAGCGAAATAGATGGAAAGATCATTCTGATTACTGATTGACCGCCAATTCGAGAATTCTTTGCCACAATCGAATGTAATGGATTTGAACAGGTTTCTGGGCACCTGATGACACCATGTGTTGAGCGTGGTTTCGATATCCTTCGCTGTTCTGCCTTCGGGTTTTAGCGTGATGATGGCTTTTGACAGGCGTTCAACCAATGTAATGATGGCACTTTTATGGTGGACACCGACAATCGTGTCGCCTTCAAGATGACCAAATTCTTCGTTGAATGCCGGATAATCCGTCTCTCTTTCAGAAATGTTCCGTTTGAATGTCTGTCTGCCCCGGCGTTCCTTATGACCGTTTGGTTTTCGCTTGCCTTTCATCGGCAGTGTAGAAATATCAAACTGCTGACGTTTGAATAGCCGGTACAGTGTCCGTCCCGAACAATTAATTGGGTGTTCCTCGCGACCAGTAATCACATCGGGGGTCCAGCCCTGAGCGACTTTTTCTTCAACATAGAGATGTTGATCGGCGGGTAGTACAGTCTGTTTTCTACCACAGCG
>NZ_RXWZ01000010.1 GCF_003970575.1 Mammaliicoccus fleurettii | reverse complement strand
TAAAGAGATAATTTGTATTGTAAACATCATTAAAGTTCGATTTATTATTTAGGAGGCAATTTTCATGGTAGCTAAGATATTAGACGGTAGAGAAATAGCGAAGGCGTATAGAGCAGATCTTCAAAGTGAAGTAGAAAAATTAAAAAAGCATAACATCGTACCAAAATTATCTGTAATATTAGTAGGTAATGACGGTGCTAGTAAAAGCTATGTTAATTCGAAAAAGAAAGCAGCCGAAAAGATTGGTATGATATCTGAGATCATACACATGGATGAATCATCAACAGAAGAAGAAGTGTTAAACGAGCTAGACAGATTAAATAATGATGATTCTGTGAGTGGAATTTTAGTGCAAGTACCACTACCTAAACAAGTTTCAGAATCTAAAGTATTAGAAGCAATTAACCCTGAAAAAGATGTAGATGGTTTTAACCCAATTAATATTGGTAGGTTATACACTGGTGAACGTACATTTGTTCCATGTACTCCATTAGGAATTATGGAAATTTTAAAACATGCAGAAATAGATTTAAAAGGTAAAAACGTAGCTGTAATTGGTAGAAGTCATATCGTAGGTCAACCTGTTAGTAAATTATTAACTGATCAAGACGCAACAGTTACGTTGTTACATTCTAAATCAACGAATACTGAAGAAGTATTAAAACAATCTGATGTAATCGTTAGTGCAGTAGGAAATGTACATCTCGTAACTAAAGATTTAGTTAAACCAGGAGCAGTCATTATTGATGTAGGTAACACACCAGATGATGACGGTAAACTTAAAGGTGATGTAGATTTCGAAGCCGTTAAAGAAGTAGCTGGCGCAATTACACCTGTACCTGGTGGCGTTGGTCCCCTTACAATTACTATGGTGTTAAATAATACATTACTAGCTGAAAAATGGAAAAACGGAATAGAATAAAAAAAATATATTAAAATAGGCTGGGACAATTAATTGTCCCAGCCTATTTTAATTTTATTGTCAGATATTTTTATCAGTCTTCGTGTTTATTTCAGATTCTTCCTGAATCACACGATATACTTCATAAAATTTATACGTTTGTAATACTCATTTTTGGACCGAATGGTTCGAAATGTACATCTGATTGATCGATGTTTAATTTGCTTAACTCATCAAAAATTGTATCCATAAATGTTATACCACCACATAGATAAATATCTACATCTTTATCGATCCATGCTTTTAGTTCGTCACTTGTTAAGTAACCATCTCTTTCTTTTAAGTGATAAGTTACTTTAACATTATTATTCATTGCATTTAATGCAGCAATTTCGTCTTTGAAAGGCACATCTTTTTCTGATTCGTTAACGTGTACGAAATGAACTTCTTTGCCTTTATATCCTTCATCTTCTAACATAGCTAACATTGGTGTAACGCCTGCTCCTGAAGATAATAGTAATATTTTTTTGTCATCTGCTGATTCTACTTTGAAATCACCTGCTGGAGCTGAAATTTCTATTGTATCTCCAACTGAGTAGCTATTGTGTAGGTCGTGTGATACTAGTCCTTTTTTCTCACCGAATCCTTCTTTTTTAACTGCAAATCTAATTTTGCCATCATTTTTAACAGAATAAATTGAATAATGTCTTAACGCTAAATTCTCGTCATTTGTAGGTTTAATACGAACAGTAATATATTGACCAGCTACTAAATCTGGTACTTTAATATTCTCTTCTGGTTCTACTTCAAATGATTTCATTGAAGTACCTTGGTCTTCAATATTAGTAATTTTAAATGATTTAAAATCTTCCCAAGCTGCTTGTTCATACATTGCTTTTTCCATTTGAATGAATACGCCAGCTATTTCACCATATGCTTCTTCCCAGGCATTCATAATATCATCTGTTGCTGCATCACCTAGTACTTCTTTAATTGCTTTTAAAAGAAATTCTCCAACTATAGGATAATGTTCTTCTTTTACTTGTAATGCACGATGTTTATGTGCGATTTGATTCACATTAGGTACGATTGCTTCTAAATGATCAATATGTTTAGCTGCTGCTAATACTGTTTGTGCTAATGCTGTTTGTTGTTTACCTTGTTTTTGATTTGATTTATTAAATATGTTTAATAATTCTGGGTGTGCTTCAAACATTCTTTCATAAAATACTTTTGTAATTTCATTTCCGTGTTCTTCTAACACAGGTACTGTTTGTTTGACGATTTCTTTAGTTTGTTCTGATAACATCAGAATCCCCCTCTAAAAGATATATTTTAAATACATCTTTAATTGTAAAAAATTTCACAATGTTTTTCAACAAATTTTGCAATAGTTTACAAAATTGTCACTTATCCATAAAACATAAATTGAATCATTGTTTTTTACATACAATATTAAGTATAATTAATATATTAAAAGGAGGCTGAACTTTATGAAGCTCACCCAATATACGGACTATTCGTTGCGCGTGCTTATGTATCTTGCTCAACAGAAAAAACAATCTCAAATAGAAGAGATTGCGAATTTTTATGGGATTTCTAAAAACCATTTAACTAAAGTAGTTCATCAACTCGTAAAATTAGGCTATTTAAAATCTATAAGAGGAAGAAATGGCGGAATTATTCTCAACAAGTCACCTCGAGATATAAATATCGGGAAACTTGTGCGTTTAACAGAAGATCACTTTGAATTAGTAGAATGCTTTAATATGGAAACTAATACTTGCCCTATCGCATTAAATTGTGGATTACAAGGTGCACTTAATCATGCTTTAAATGAATATCTTCTTACTTTAGATAAATATTATTTAAGTGATATTATCCCCAAAAATACTCTAAAAGAAACACTTTATACTCCTTGATAATTGAAATCGGTCTAAAGGTCGATGTAAATGTGACAACATTGCGATAATATTTTAAATAATAAGGAATTGATGCACGAGTCGTGTTATTCTTTTCTTATAGTTTACAACAAAGGAGTACATAATTATGATGAATAAAATATTACAATCATTAACAGTTCTTGGTGTATCAGCATCATTAGTTACACCTTCTTTAACTGCAAGTGCTACTAGCAATAGTCTGCCACAAATTAAAGGTGTTGAAGGAGACGTTGTTGAAAAAGGTAGCGATTATGATTCATTAAAGGGAATTAAAGCATATGATAAAGAAGACGGTGACTTAACTAACAAGATTAAAGTTACTGGTGATGTAGATACTTCTAAATTAGGCAAATACAAAGTACAGTATAAAGTTACGGATTCTGATGGTGGATATCGAACTAAATGGCATTATGTTTATGTAGTAAAAGAAGGTTCTTTAAATGGAACAAAAGATAAAGCGACTGATGATAAAGACAAATCTAAAGCTGAAGTAGCTTCTAATAAAAAGACTTCAACTAAAAATTTAGATGACAATATGCCTCTTATTACGGTACCTACTAAAGACTTAGTATACCAAGGTGATCACTTTGACCCAATGAAAGGTGTTAAAGGTGTAGATAAAAAAGATGGCGACATAACTGATAAAGTTTCAGTTAAAGGTGATATTGACACTTCAAAAACTGGCTTACAATATATAACTTATCATGTTAAAGATTCTGATGGTTATTACTACACATATAAACGCGGAGTTTACGTAAACGATGCTGAATTAGCACCTAATCCAGAAATGTCAGGTGTCAAAGATACTACAGTTAAAAAAGGTGAAGATTTCGACCTTTTAAAAGATGTAAAAGCTAAAGACAAATCAGGAAAAGATTTAACTTCAGACATAGTAACGAGTGGCGAAGTAAATACTAATAAACCTGGTGAATATAAAGTTGGATATGCAGTGTCAGATTCTGATGGTCATATCACTGCTCAAGGAAGAACAATTACAGTGAAATAAAATAAAACGCTCAATCCGAAAATTAACGGATTGAGCGTTTTATTTTTATTAGCAAAATTATCATACATAATTGAAGTTTTATTACATTTTAATTTTTCATAATATGCTGAAAAATCAATGTTTTTATTAATTTTTGATTGTTTTTATAGATTTAAAAACCTTTTTAAAATGTACACAAAAATTTAACATTTAGGTAAAATCCCGTCATATCAAAGGTTTTTTTATACTTTTCGAAATTATAACGCTTACACTCCGTTTGATAGCCTTGTAAATATGTACAAATCCTTTAAAATTGAGGTCTAGCCATATATATAGGTATATAGAAAATTTGGGAGGTAAAAAACGTGGCAAAGTTAAAGTCAATACTTCTCATGTCAACATTAGGTATTTTACTTAGTGGTTGTTCAAATTTAGAAGTATTAAACCCCAAAGGCCCGATGGCAGAAGATTCTCGTTTCTTAATTATCTTTTCAATTATAATGATGGTCTTCATAGTCATATTGGTCTCAGTTTTGTTTTTAATATTTATTATAAAATATAGAAAAACAAAAAACGAATCAACTGGTACAATGCACCACAACTTCATCTTAGAAGCAGTATGGTTTATAATTCCTGTTATCATACTTGTGATACTGGCTGTACCAACAATTAAATCTCTTTATTCTTATGAAGAACCACCTAAATCTGATGAAGATCCAGTAGTTATTTATGCTACAAGTGCTGGTTATAAATGGTTCTTTAGTTATCCAGATGAAAAGGTTGAAACAGTCAATCATGTAACTATTCCAGAAGGTCGCCCAGTTTTATTCAAACTGCAATCTATGGATATGATGACAAGTTTCTGGATTCCACAATTAGGTGGACAGAAATATGCCATGACAAGCATGACAATGGATTGGACATTGCAAGCTAATGAAACTGGTTCATTTAAAGGAAGAAACTCAAACTTTAATGGTGAAGGTTTCTCAAGACAAACATTTAACGTAAATTCAGTAAGTTCAGAAGACTACGATAAATGGGTTTCAAAATCTCAAAAACGTAAAACAATTGATCAAGATACATTCGATCACCAACTTTTACCTACAACTCAGAATCAGGAACTTACTTATAGCGGTACACATTTAGCATATGTTGATCCGGCTTCAGATCCGGAATATATCTTCCATGCATTTAAACGTTTCCGTTATGAACCAAAAGATCCAAACTTCTATGACGAAAGTGAAGGCGTAACTGATAAGCCGGTATTACCTGCTCGTAAAGTAACTGTTACTAACCCTAACTATGAACGTCATGGAATGAAACCTATGATTCTTCCAAATAATGAAAAATATGATAGTGACTTCAAGAAAGACGAAAAACATCATATGGACGAAATGGAAAAAATCCAAGAAGATGCTAAATCTGAAGATGAAAAGAAAGATGAGCAATCTTCAAATAAAAACCATGGAGGTGACAAGTAATGAATTTTCCATGGAATGAATTTATCGTACAAAGCGACTGGATGATTACAATGGCGCAAGTCATGCTTGTATTAACAGGTATCTGCGTCGTTGGTGGATTAACTTATTATAAAAAATGGAAATGGTTATATACTGAATGGTTAACTTCAGTCGACCATAAAAAAATCGGTGTAATGTATATTCTTTCTGCAATCATTATGTTCTTCCGTGGTGGTGTAGATGCTCTTCTTATCCGCCTACAATTAATGACACCAGATAATACATTACTAGAATCTCAGCACTATAATGAAATCTTTACAACACATGGTGTTATCATGATTATCTTCATGGCTATGCCGTTCTTAATTGGTTTAATGAACGTTGTTGTACCATTACAATTAGGTGCTCGAGATGTTGCATTCCCAATGTTAAATAACTTAAGTTTCTGGTTATTTGCTGCCGGAATGGGATTATTTAATATTTCATTCGTACTTGGTGGTGCTCCAGCTGCTGGTTGGACAAACTATGCTCCACTTGCAACTGATTTCAGTCCAGGTACTGGTATCAATTATTATTTAATTGCAATACAAATTGCTGGTATTGGTACGTTAATGACCGGTATTAACTTCTTTGTTACTATCTTAAAATTACGTACTAAATCTATGAAATTTATGCAAATTCCGATGTTCTCAATGACAACATTAATTACATCATTATTAATCATCTTAGCCTTCCCTATTTTAACTGTCGCTCTTGCATTAATGACTTTCGACCGTTTAATGGGAACAAGCTTCTTTGAAGTAGCTAATGGTGGTATGCCAATGCTATGGGCTAACTTCTTCTGGGTTTGGGGTCACCCTGAAGTATATATACTTGTATTACCAGCATTCGGTATTTATTCAGAAATTATCCCAACATTTGCTAGAAAACGTTTATTCGGACATCAAAGTATGGTCTGGGCAACAAGTGGTATTGCATTCTTAAGTTTCTTAGTTTGGGTTCACCATTTCTTCACAATGGGTAATGGTGCATTAGTAAACTCATTCTTCTCAATAACTACAATGTTAATCGCAGTACCAACCGGTGTTAAAATATTCAACTGGCTATTCACCTTGTATAAAGGACGAATTTCCTTTGAATCACCAATGCTATTCTCATTAGCATTCATTCCTAACTTTACATTAGGTGGTGTTACAGGTGTCATGCTTGCTATGGCAGCTGCAGACTATCAGTACCACAATACGTATTTCTTAGTGGCACATTTCCACTACGTAATTATTGCTGGTGTTGTATTCGCATGTTTCGCAGGTTTAATTTTCTGGTATCCAAAAATGTTTGGTTACAAATTAAATGAAAAAATCAATCAATGGTTATTCTGGACATTTACTCTAGGATTTAACTTATGTTTCTTACCACAATTCTTACTTGGCTTAGATGGTATGCCACGTCGTTTATACAAATACACGCAATCAGATGGATGGTTCTCATTAAACTTCATCTCAACAATTGGTGCATTCTTGATGGGTATAGGATTCTTAGCGTTAGTTTGGAACGTAGTATATAGTTACGGTAAAGCTAAACGTGAAGCAAATGGTGACAACTGGAACGGTTTAGGTAGAACATTAGAATGGGCTACTGCTTCAGCAATGCCACCACATTACAACTTTGCAATCACACCAAATTGGTATGATACTGAAACATTTGTAGAAATGAAGCAAAATGGTAAACACTATCTTGATGATCATGACTATAAAGATATTCATATGCCAAATAATACACACGTTGGTTTCTGGATGGCAGTATGTTTCCTATTCGGAGGTTTCTTCTTAGTATTTGAAACGTATATTCCAGCAATTATCTTTGGTATAGGCGTATTAGCATGTATGGTATTTAGAAGTTTCGAAAAAGACTACGGTTACCATATTCATGCTGAAGAATTAGAAGAAAATGAAGCAAAATTACGTGAATTGCGCAAACAAGAATTACAGGAAAAGGAGGACAATAAAGATGAGTAATGAACAACATAAAACAATTGATACTGTTAATGAAACAGGCCAATTAAACAAACTCGGATTTTGGGTCTTTCTTACTGCAGAAGTTGCGTTATTCGGTACTTTATTTGCAACATTCTTAGTATTACAAAAAAGTGGTTCTTACGGTGGTTTTACTACACCAGAACTATTTGAATTACCATTAGTAATGATAATGACATTCCTTTTATTAGTAAGTAGTTACACTTGTGGTATCGGTGTACATTACATGCGTAAAGAAAATGTCAAAATGATGATGGTATGGATGATCATCACATTATTACTTGGTGCAGGATTCGTTGGATTTGAAGTATACGAATTCACACATTATGTTCATGAAGGTGTTACACCACAATTAGCATCATTCTGGTCTGGATTCTTTATACTTTTAGGAACACATGGTCTTCATGTTACTTTAGGTGTATTCTGGATAACAGGCGTATTAATTCAAATTGCTACACGTGGATTAAACGAACATAATGCACCAAAAGTATTTATCGGAAGCTTATATTGGCATTTCCTTGATGTTGTATGGATCTTTATCTTTACACTAGTTTATCTTGTAGGGATGGTGAGTGGATCATGAATAAAACAGTCGTTACGCATACAGTCGGTTTAATATTTTCAATTTTACTTACGTTGTTAGCTGTTTATGTTATGTTATACACTGGCATGTCACTACAAGTAAGAACTTCAATTATTATAGGATTTGCATTTATACAAGCATTAGTTCAATTATTAATGTTCATGCATTTAACAGAAGGACCAGATGGACGTGCAACAGCCTTCAAAGTACTATTCGCAGTAATTATTACTTTATTAGTAGTAATCGGTACTTATTGGGTTATGGTTGGCGGACATAGTTCCCATATGTAATACCTATATATTAAAAGTCACTCTGAATAGAGTGGCTTTTTTAATTTTGTTTTTATGTGGGAATATTGGGGGGGCTTGCTTACACTTCTTTTTAGTTATGTGAATATGGGTGTCCTTAGTTACACTTCTCTCCACTTGTGTGAATATGGGTGACCTTGCTTACACTTCTCTCCACTTGTGTGAATATAGATGTCCTTAGTTACACTTCTCTCCACTTGTGTGTATGGGTGCCCTTAGTTACACTTCTCTCCACTTGTGTGAATATGGGTGCCCTTAGTTACACTTCTCTCCACTTGTGTGAATATGGATGTCCTTAGTTACACTTCTCTCCACTTGTGTGAATATGGGTGACCTTAGTTACACTTCTTTGGTATGTCAACAAAAACTTAGACAGAATTCATAAGTTTATAAGAGGTTGGCGTTTGATAATTTAATCCTGCATGTATTCTTTCATT
>NZ_RXWZ01000001.1 GCF_003970575.1 Mammaliicoccus fleurettii | reverse complement strand
GGTTCTGTTGCAAAGTTGAATTTATAGTATAATTTTAACAAAAAGGAGTCTTCTGTATGAACTATTTCAGATATAAACAATTTAACAAGGATGTTATCACTGTAGCCGTTGGCTACTATCTAAGATATGCATTGAGTTATCGTGATATATCTGAAATATTAAGGGAACGTGGTGTAAACGTTCATCATTCAACGGTCTACCGTTGGGTTCAAGAATATGCCCCAATTTTGTATCAAATTTGGAAGAAAAAGCATAAAAAAGCTTATTACAAATGGCGTATTGATGAGACGTACATCAAAATAAAAGGAAAATGGAGCTATTTATATCGTGCCATTGATGCAGAGGGACATACATTAGATATTTGGTTGCGTAAGCAACGAGATAATCATTCAGC